>JACKFF010000009.1 GCA_020632595.1 Nitrospiraceae bacterium
AAATCTCGCTTGCAAAACAGGGGGAGTCCATATATGACAGCCTACGAAGATATTTTTGTGATATCAGGCCCAATGAAGAACAATACTCACAATTACCTAATTAGCATTCTTATATCCCCCTCTCCTGTTAAATAGGTTTCGCAAAGAATCTCTCTACCATAAAAGCATCTTTCATATCTGCGAATGGCCATGCTTCTTTCCAGATATTTGTCCACCAATTTGACAGCACAAATAAAGCAGAATAGTGAATCATCCTCTTATTGAACCCCACGAAATCCTTTAGAAAGATTTGTACGTCAATCTTGAAACCACCTCATTCCAAATACACACATTACCATTTAACCTAGGAAGGTCACTACGTCCCATGCAGGATATTGGTATACGTAACATCCATGAAAAGTTTTGTGAGAAAGTGTGAGACGTAATGATTCTGGAATTTCTGGAGAAATGCTTCTATTTAAGCTCGGCCATTCCGTCCATATGGAAGGATTACGGGTTTAGACCCTTGATATTAGATAACAACTGCAAACCGCCAACTGATCCTGCGACCGCCGCATGAAAAAAGATCTCTCAGGCCAATTAGTGTTTTCGCCAAGCGATCTTATCCGCTATCTGGCCTCACCGTTCGCATCATGGATGGACCGATATTCTTTGGAGAATCCCGGCGCCGTTGCGCCTGACGAGGAAACCGAGGATGGACGACTGATCGCGCAAACCGGCGCACAGCATGAACGCGCGGTGCTTGATGAATTCAAAACATCTGGCGCCAAGCTGGCCGAAATTCCAAGAACCGATCCTAGCGTTGCCCGGACAACGACCATTTCCGCAATCAACGCAAAGACCCCAATTATTTATCAGGCGTTTTTGGAGCATGAGCCATTCGCCGGGTTTGCTGATTTTCTTCTGCTCGATGAATCTGGACACTACCAAGTGTGGGACACGAAGCTGGCCCGCTCGCCCAAGCCATATTATGCGATTCAGCTTTGTTGCTATTCGGAGTTACTCGCCGCCGTCACCGGGACCACGATGCCGGAAAAGTTCGGTCTCATCCTCGGCACGAAGGAACGGGTTGAATTCCGGATCGAAGACTTCATCCATTACTACGGGCGCATCAAAACGAATTTCCTGACCATGCAGAAAGCCTTCACAGGGAACATCACGGATCACCCGGAGCCTCTATCGCGAGCCGATCACGGCCGATGGACTTCCTATGCGGATAAATTCTTCCACGACACGGACCATCTGGTGCAAGTGGCCGGAATCACCGTGGGCCAGATTAAAAAGCTGAAGAAAGGTGGGATCACCACGGTAGCCGATCTCTCTGCAGCCTCAGGCGCTTCCATTCGTAAATTGGCCCCCGACTCACTTGCAAAACTTGTCGCCCAGGCACGGCTTCAATGCCAAACGCGAGCCGACCGGGCTGAAAATCCCGATGCCCCTCCGCGCTACGAAATACTGCCTCCAATCGGTGCGAATGGCGAACCGGTGGGCCTGGCCGCTCTTCCCCCGGATCATCCGGCGGATGTCTTCTTCGACATGGAGGGGTACCCGCTGGTTGCCGGCGGACTGGAATATCTGTTTGGAGTCTGCACGCGAACCGGGCAGCCGGATTCATTTGAGTTCATGGACTGGTGGGCACACAACCGGGAGGAAGAACAGCTGGCCTTTGAGGGCTTCGTGGACTGGGTCTTCAATCGATGGCAGCGTAACCCCGGCATGCACATCTACCACTACGCACCCTATGAGGTAAGCGCGGTGCGGCGATTGAGCACCCGTCACGATACCCGTCAGGACGAGGTGGATGCGCTGCTCCGGAACGAGGTGTTCGTTGATCTTTTTCAGATTGTCCGTCACGGCCTACGCCTCGGCGAGAATAGCTACTCACTCAAGACAGTCGAGCGCCTTTACCGGCCGAAGCGGGCCACCGAGGTTGCCACTGCGGCTGACTCGATCGTGCAATACGCCAGGTGGATCGAAAGCCAACAGCCGGCTGATTGGAATTACAGCCCCATCCTGAAAGATATCCGCGATTACAACCAGGACGATTGCACATCCACGGCAGAGTTGCTGCAATGGTTACGGAAAGTGGTCGTCGAACATCAGATCACTGCAGCCACCCTGGATTCCGAAACGGCTCCGTCGGCGCCAAAAGAATTGCCACCGGAGGTCGTGACGAGATTGGAGACCGCTGCACAGCTTCGTAGGCAAGGAGATGCCATCTCCGCAATTCTTGCCGATGTGATCGACTTCCATCGCCGGGAAGAAAAGCCCATGTGGTGGCGCATGTTTGACCGCGCCACGGCGACACCCGAAGAACTCCGGGATGACCCGTCCTGCCTCGAGGGGATCTGCGCTGTGGGACCTCCCATGCCCGAAAAACTTTCACTGGTACAAGAATATCGATTCGACCCCTCTCAGGAATGCAAACTAGCTGCCGGGGATAACTCCAAAGTGATGTTCACCCATAATCTGAAGGCAAAATTCACCCTCTTGGAGCTGGATATATCCACGGGCAGTCTAAGCCTCAAGATCGGCAAGAAATCTCTGAGCGAGAAATTTTCAGGCGCGTTCCCCTCGCAGGGTTCACTGCTTCCGGACGAGCATGTCCCGGCAACGGCCATTCAGCATGCGCTGACGGAAGTTGTGACCAGACACCTCTCACACAACCTCAATGCCCCCGTGGCCGCCTTGTTGAACCGTGTGCCGCCCGTCGTCACACCGCTGCAACAGACCGATGAGTCCCCAACCCAGGCTGCGATCCGAATTGCCGGTTCGATGGCCGGTGGCTGCCTGGTCATTCAGGGGCCTCCCGGCACAGGCAAGACATTCACCGCCTCACAGGTCATCACGAGGCTTCTCGCTTCCGGCAAAAAAATCGGCGTCGCATCCAACAGCCACAAGGCCGTGATAAATCTTCTCACCGCCTGCGGCGACGCGGCTAAAAAAAGTGGCTCTCAGCTCCGGGGCATAAAAGTCGGAGGGGACGCCGAAGATCCATTATTCACCTGCAACCCCGGCTTGCAATACCTCAAAGACGCCACCTCCGCGCACCAGGCTTACACTGGCGGGGTTGTCGGCGGAACGGCTTGGCTCTTTACCAGACCTGAGTGGGAAGGCGCACTCGATTTCCTGTTTATCGATGAAGCGGGACAGGTTGCCCTGGCCAACGCCATCGCGATGGCTCGATGCGCGAAGAACCTTGTGCTCCTGGGTGATCAGATGCAACTTGAACAGCCCGTGCAAGGCTCCCATCCCGGTGATGCCGGTCTTTCCGCCCTCCAATACGCGCTCAAAGACCTGGAAGCCAGCCAACCCGACTCCCCTATCATGCATGCCGTGATACCTCCGGACTACGGACTTTTCCTCGGCGAATCCCGACGTATGCACCCATTCGTCTGCCGCTTCATCTCGGAAAGCATGTATGAGGGCCGCCTTCAATCACATGCCGATTGCACCCGGCAGAAAATCCTGGTCCCGCCTGGCGCCAACGGTCTCATTACCTGTGAAAGCGGGATCCTGTTCAGCGGCGTGGAGCACGATGGCAACGTTCAACAAAGTGACGAAGAAGTGGAACGGGTCACCGGGATTTACGACGCACTCCATGGACGTCTTTACACCGACAAAGACGGCGGCACCAAACCACTGACATTGGAGGATTTTCTTTTCATCGCCCCCTACAACGCTCAGGTTCGCGCCCTTCAGATCGCGCTCCCCGTCGGGGCACGCGTTGGAAGCGTTGACAAATTTCAAGGGCAGGAAGCCCCTGTCTGCATCCTGTCACTCTGCTCCAGTTACGGAGAATACGGTTCACGCGGTCTGACCTTCATTCTTGACCGGAACCGGGTGAATGTGGCCATCTCCCGGGCGAAATGCCTGGCCATCGTGGTTGCTGATCCCCGAATCGCCGGCACTCCTCCCGGCTCCCTGGACGACATGAAACTCATCAATCTGTTTTGCAAATTGACCGATGCGACCGCCTCCACATGAACCCATAATCGCCACCACCCGCATCAAGACTTTCGGGAGAAAGGTCTAGTCCCAAGAGGTTTCACCGCCTTCAGTTGAACCTGAAAACGTTCATCGTATTCTTTCATTTCAAACAAGCCACAGCCGCCCAGGCTGGCAAGGCCACTACTTCTCATTCGGGATATCAGGAGAGGTCACATCTATGGTGAGTTTGACAGGAAAGAGTGTGTGGGTGTCTGAGCGGTATCGGACTTCCTTGAGGAGCGTTTCGATGCGAGGCTCGACCATTTCTTCAAAAGATATCCTCCCATTCGTTTCTACGATGATGGGTTTGGAAAAATCTACCAGGTCCTGATTCAGAAACAGGGTATAGCGGCGAATACGACTGGTGCTCACCACGATCTTGTTGGGAGCTGTGACCTGAGCGTGTAATTTGGCATACACCCCTCCCGTTATAAATTCATCGCGGCTGTCAATCAGGTTTTCGGTAAAGGCGGCAATCTGATCGGTCATATCGATCCGCACCCAGGAGAATGGCGTGAGATGGGTCGCATCCCGAACCAACGAGATGGTCCGGGGCAATGGCTCGCGTTGTTGAGCATCAAACCAGGTCATCAATTCGGGCAAGGCCTGCTTGGGAAAGAAATGCCCTCCCGCATGAGGATGCGTCCAGGTATGCTCCTGGTACTGATAGGAAATGCCGCGGCGCTCCATCTCTTTCACCAGATCACGACTCAACTGCACAGGCATAACCTGATCGGCTGCGCCATGAATGACATAGACGGGCGTGTGAACTAAATTTTCAACAAAGGGAAACAGCACATCATCAATACCACTGGCCATTGGCGCAATACCCGCAAAGCGATCCGCATGATGCATCCCGATAATCCAGGTTCCAATACCGCCATTGGACATGCCGGTGAGAAAGATCCGATCCGGATCAATATGGTAGCGGGTTTGAACCTCCTGTAAGACCTTTAAAACCAGTTCCTCTCCGTATCTGGTCCACCATGCCCCCATAGTCACCGAAGGACAAGCCAGAATGTATTTCTCACCCAGACGTGGAATCCAGCGATCCAGATAAGCTTCACCCGTAAACCCTGCCCCATGCAAACACAGAATGAAAGCCATAGGCTGTTCAGGTGAATAGGAAGGCGGAACATACAAGGCATACTCAGCATCCACTCCCCTCACCCGAATAGAGCGGTGGGGTTGGGCTCCAACCGGTTGAGCCTCATACGGGGTCGGCTGCTGAAGAATAATTGAAATGGATTCAACATTGGCCTCAGGCATATGTTGAATGTCAGCTAATAGCTCGTTGGCTTTTTCCGGAGAGTCTTCCTCCACATATTCTTTCACCAATGAGGACAGACTCCTGCCCGAAGACTCGAAGGCCTCGCTCTTTTCCATTTCGGGAGGGGAATGGGCCAAAATGGGAAAAGCCAACAGGGCCACCATTAAGACTGAAAGCAGGACAATATTTTTTTTCATCCCGTGTTACCCTAACAATTTTGACAATGAAGCCTTTCAAATCACTGAGGCTTCAGTACTTAATCTTCTCATATTTTACCGGACATTCCTATGGGCTCAGTGTCACAGTCGTACGATAAAAATTCCTGAAAGGTTCAAAAGAGAATGAAACAAAGACTATGCGGGATTTTTGTAGAAGATAGAGGGAATGGGGTAATCGCTGAATTCGAAATAGACTTTTGGGGGAATCATACCGAAATTACGGTTCGAGCCTTTCGACGTTGCTCGCAGGACAAACCCTTCGACCAAGCGCAGAGCAGGCGCTAGAAGATTTCACACTTCTTCTTGTCCTCTTGAAAGCAACGAAGGATCTAAGCCCAGTCCAAGCCGTCCATGGCTGAGCGAGATGCTTCTCGCTGCTCAGCATGACAATGCTGTTGCTGATGTCTCCCACCTGCGGGGATGACAAAACAGAACGCGGCGAATCTAATTCCTGGCGGCAAATTTTCGATAGGCCTCTTGGACGGTCTCTTTGCCATGTGCGCGTTCCAATCGCCGCACGATAAAGTGCCCACGCGCCATATTTTGAAAATGATCCATAAACAGCAAATTGATGGTGGCTCCCCCTGCGGCTCCCAACAACGGGATCGCCTGGGCAGCCGCCTTTTCCGATACCTGGATACTGTACCGTGAGGCAATTTCAGACAGAAACCTGACCAATGGCGGGGCGCCTGACTTCGTCAAGCCACGTTCAATCAGGTACTTGCCCGCTTCGGTCATCGCACCCGCCAACGCGGCCCTCACCGCAAAATATCCCGTTTCCGCCCCGTCATCCGCTTGACTGGTGCCCCCCATGGCGAACACCTCCAAACAGGCCAACTTGCTCCCAGCCTCCATAATGGGTTCTCCCTCACTTCTCGCGATATCGGCAATAGACCGCAACATGAGTGTCGTCGAGATCGGCAATTCTACACTCAATGCCATAAGCCCCATGGCTCCTCCGATTGCCCCACTGACGGTGGTCAATACTCGGTGGGCCCCATTGGCGGGTTCACCCCGATACCGTTCATCTATACTGGAGACAGCCAGATCCAATGCTTTGTTCAAGGCTTTGTGCGTAGTCGTCAGGAGTTTGTTGGAGAATCCCTCGGGCAACATGGTGATGGCCCTTTCAACCGGCCCTCCGATGAGATTCGTGACCTTCGCGGCAAAGCTGGGGTTTTCTAAGAGATCTACAGCTAATGCTAAATTCTGCTCGTCGATATGATTGAGAGTGGTCATGAGCGCGATCTCCGAGGTTTTTCTGTTCAGCACACGATTGGAGTTTTATCTCTGGTCATGGATGGCAGACACCATCACCTTGCTTATTGTCGATGGGGCAGAAGATCCTCACCCTCGTGGCTCAATCGTTCCCGTGACGAGCCAATCATTCCCGAGCTTTTTGAGTTGGCAATCAGCAAGTGGCCAAGCGCGATTCAGCGTTTTCGGAGATTTCCCCCCAATGAGGCCGATGGCATCCTGACCTCCGAGGAGCTTTGGAGTCATATACAATCTTACCTGATTCACCAGTCCCTGTTGAAACGCAGCCGCATTCACCGTACCCCCTCCCTCGATGAGCACCGAGGTGAGACCCTCTTTCCCTAATCGGGATAGACAGGCCTTTAAGGAAACTCGGCCGGCTTGCCCAGGCAACACCCACACCTGAATGCCACGTTTTCTCAAGTGTGCGATTCTTTGTGGTGGAGCCTGTGTGGTCGTGCATAAAATGGTGGGCTGCTCACTTACCCATTGCAAAACCTTGGCATTGGAGGGAATGCGCAATCGGCTATCAAGAACGACTCTTACGGGTTGCCGTCCCACCCGTTTGTTTGTCATCGTTGTTCCTCTAGCCGACAATTCAGGATCGTCGGCAATGACCGTTCCGACGCCAACCAGAATTGCATCCATCTGGTTACGCAAACGATGGACATCCTGACGTGCACGTTCCCCTGTGATCCACCGTGACTCACCGGTGGCCGTTGCGATTTTTCCATCCAAGGTCATTGCCCCTTTAAGTGTCACTAACGGGCGTCCGGTCGTGATCCAATAGGCATAGACCTTATTCAAATGCCGGGCCGCCTGCTCTAAGACCCCAACCGATACCGGAACATTCGCGTGCTTGAGTTGTTGAAGCCCGCGTCCATTGACCTGTGGATTGGGATCGACCATCGCCACGCATACCCGTTCAAGCCCGGACTGAATAAGGAGGGGGGCACAGGGAGGTGTGCGCTTGTTGGTATGGCAACACGGCTCCAACGTCACATACAGGACCCCCCCCCGCGCTCGAGGGCCCGCACGGTGGAGCGCTAAAATTTCTGCATGAGGTTCGCCGGACTGACGGTGATAGGCTTCTCCCACGATCTGCCCATCTTTGACAATCACCGCCCCTACCATGGGATTGGGACTCGTACGCCCTTTCCCCTTGGCGGCAAGGGAAAGGGCCCGCTTCATATAGGTGTCATCTGATGGGACGGAGGTCACCGCCGTTTAGCAGCCGTAGCTCGTTTTTTACGAGTAGAAGAGGAAGTAGCCATTTTCCTGGATGGGCTCTTTTTGCTCTTGGTCTTCGTCACGGCATCCTTCTTTACTGCGCTCTTCGCTGCCGCGTTCTTTGTAGCTGGTTTCTTCCCGGCCACGCCTCTCCCGGTCGTAACTTTTTTCCCGGTCGTTTTTGCGGAAGGTGTCTTTTGGGTCGTTTTGGTAGGACCGGATTTAGTCGCCACCGTTCGGGACTGACCGTTATTGCCCGGCGTTGATCGAGGCTGCCGTTGACTCTCCTCCCGTTCGAGCACCGCAACGGCGGCCTGAGCCGCAGCCAGCCGTGCAATGGCCACACGATAGGGCGAACAGCTCACATAATTCAGGCCTAATTCATGACAAAAGGCCACGGAACTTGGCTCACCACCATGCTCTCCGCAGATTCCAAGTTTAATCAACGGGCGGGTCTTCCTCCCGTCCTCAATTGCCCATTTCATGAGGGCTCCCACCCCTTCTTGATCCAACACGGCAAAGGGATCTGCATCCAAAATATTTTCGGCCTTTTTGTCGATCGTGGCCTTACACATCCGGCATACCATTTTCTTCCAATCCACGTTGGTCCGTTGACAGACCGGGCACCGGTCTTGGCGATCCATGTAAAACCCGATATAGGGTCCTGCGTCATCGCGAGAAAACCCGAACGTCGTTTGCGTCAGATCATTGGTTCCAAAGGAAAAGAATTCCGCATGTTCGGCGATTCGCCCTGCCGTCACCGCCGCGCGAGGGAGTTCGATCATGGTGCCAATCAAGTAATTCAACGTCATGCCATATTCCGACATGGTCCGTTGCGCCACTTCCTGAATCAGTTCTTTTTGCGCTTTCATCTCCGACGGCATCCCCACCAACGGGATCATAATCTCCGGCACGATCTTCTTCCCTTCGCGCGCAACTTCACATGCCGCTTCAAAAATGGCCTGAACCTGCATGCGCGTAATTTCCGGCATGGTTATTCCAAGCCGACATCCACGAAGACCCAGCATGGGATTATACTCATGCAACTCTTCGACACGATCCAGTATCCGTTGTTTCTCCTGAATGACCTGAGGATCTCCATTGGTCACTTCCAACTTCGCAAGTTCCACCAGCAGATGTTCGCGTTTGGGTAAAAATTCATGGAGGGGAGGATCGAGTAATCGAATCGTGACCGGAAATCCCTTCATTTCACGATAGAGTCCGATAAAATCCTGCCGTTGAAGTGGCAACAGCTGCTCTAAATACAATTCCCGCTCTTCTCTGGAGGATGCCAGGATCATTTGCTGCATGATGGGTACGCGGTCTTCGGCAAAAAACATGTGTTCGGTCCGGCAGAGCCCGATACCTTCGGCCCCGAATCCTCGTGCAATGTGCGCTTGCTCGGGAATATCCGCATTCGATCGAATTTTCAGCACTCTGAACGCATCGGCCCATTTCAAAATCGTCGAGAAATACTGATACTTTTCAGAATCTTTTGGATCCATTCTTCCCTGAATGACTTGGATCACTTCGGAATCCACCACGGGAATGTCTCCCGCATAGACCTGTCCGGTAAACCCGTTCAAGGAGAGAAAATCTCCTTCAGACAGAATCATGGACCCAAATTGCACCTTGCCGTTCGACAAAACTTCTACGGCATCACAGCCCGCAATACAGACTTTTCCCATCTGCCGGGCCACGACAGCCGCATGCGAGGTCATCCCGCCCTTGGCCGTCAGAAATCCTTCCGCTGCATGCATGCCATGGATATCATCAGGACTCGTTTCATGACGGACCAGAATGGTCCGTTCCCCCTTGGCTTTCATGGCCACGGCTTGATCCGGGGTGAGAGCAATGCGGCCGGCCGCAGCTCCCGGACCCGCTGGAAGCCCTTTACCGACTGACTGAAATTTCGCCTCATCACTGCTTTCGAAAATCGGGTATAGATATTGGGAAAGTTGTTCCGGAGCAACCCGCTTGACGGCTTCTCGCCGGTCGATAAGTCCCTGACGAACCATATCTACGGCAATCCGCACCGCAGCAATTCCCGTTCGTTTTCCAATCCGGGTTTGCAGCATATACAATTTGCCCTCTTGGATCGTGAATTCCAGATCGAGCATGTCCCGGTAATGTTTTTCCAGGGTACGCTGGGTCTTGATCAGATCCTTATAGGCCTCCGGCAAGGTATCTTGTAACGCGACGACCGGCAGGGGAGTTCGAATACCTGCCACGACATCCTCGCCCTGGGCATTCAACAGACACTCGCCAAAAAAGACCGGGACCCCGTTCGCGGGATTTCGGGTAAAGGCCACGCCTGTCCCGCTGGTGTCGCCCATGTTGCCGAAGACCATCGACTGGACATTAACCGCCGTTCCCCATTCATCAGGAATATCGTAGAGCCGGCGATACGTCACGGCACGATCTCCAAACCAGGAATCAAATACCGCATCCACCGCCATCCGGAGTTGTTCAAACGGATCTTGCGGAAAATCTCGCGCGATTTCGGTTTTAACCAATTCCTGATACTGCACCACTAACTGCGCCAAGGCGTCTTCAGTCAAATCGGTATCGTGCTTGACCCCTTGTGCGTGTTTCATCGCCTCCAGGGTATGTTCAAATCGCTCACGGGGAATGCCCATCACCACGCTGCCAAACATGGTGATAAACCGCCGGTAGGCATCAACGGCAAACCGGTGATTGCCGGTTTTTTTACCTAAACCCTGAACCGTTTGTTGGTTGAGGCCCAGATTCAACACCGTATCCATCATACCCGGCATCGACGCTCGGGCTCCTGACCGTACTGACACCAGCAACGGATTATCCGGATCCCCGAGTCTGGCCTTCATGGTTTTTTCGACCTGCCGCAGGCCATTCAGCGCTTGATCCCACATCCCGGCGGGAAAGCGTTTTTTGGCATGAAAGTATTCCACACAGGCTTCAGTGGTAATCGTGAATCCTGAAGGAACAGAAATTTTCAGGTTGGTCATTTCAGCCAATCCCGACCCTTTCCCTCCTAAGAGTTCTTTCATGTTGCCGGATCCTTCGGCTTTGCCGCCGCCAAAGAAATAGACATATTTTTTGTGCCGCATTTCTTCGCTCTCCTTTACCCGACCCTTCGGCCCTTCGAAAAAAAAGACGTCGGCAGAGGAGGAGACTGAATGTCTGACATTCTTCTCCCAACCCTTCTCCCCCATGAATGGAGACCTTCACAGGGAACAGTCTTTTTTCTCCAAGATGCCTGAGACAGGCGTGATGTATGAAAATGAATATATGAGCTGGCTGTCAGAACAAAGGTAGGATACACAAGCATTCAGGTTGAATGATGATTTACAGATTGAAGACGGTCCTGATATTTAGCTATCAGCATCTGCTTGGACCACATGCCGGAAATTATGACAACTATGGCAAAAATCATGAGCGCAATCAATCGGTAATTCTCGGCCGGGTTCCCGGAGACGTACAGGTTCCCATCCGGCCCCATCGCCAGGGTTTTTCCTTCCGGCAACAGATGCGTTTCACCCGAGATATCCGAAAAATCAAGCCATTCGGAGCAGACCTTCACTAACCCATCCGCGCCCACAACCTTTAACCAGGTGACCTGGACACAATGCCCATTTACCGGATCATAGAGCTCCGATTTTGAGAAGATCTTTTCCAAATCGACTCCGCTCACCCAAAGACCTGTCAGGATTAAGGCATTGCAGCCGATAATAAGGGCCACCGTGACGACCAGAGTGAAGCGCTTCAGCCGTCTTGAAATCTCGGGGCTCTCTACACGGTCGGTACCATCCCCCATCGGATGTTCCTTCCCATGACCGTCTCGCTTTCACAAGGGCGGCCCGGAATCTTCTTCGATTAACGACTGTTATCCACTTGCCGATTGCAGACAGGACAAATCGGCTACCGTGAGAAACAGGGCATCCGTCGCCTTCAACAGGGAAAGGCGATTGGCCCGTGTCAGTGGGTCTGAATCATTGACCATCACGGCTCCGAAGAACTCATCAATTGGGCCCTTGAGTTCCAACAACGCATGAAGCGCCTTTCCGTAATTCCGGTCATTCACTGAACTGAGGACTTGTTGTTGTATCACCCCCAAGGCCTGAAACAGCCGACGCTCCGATTCATGCACAAACTGTCCAGGCAGGGCCTGCGCGTTGGTCCATTGTTCTTTTTCGACAATTCGGTGAGCTCGCTTAAATCCGATCATCAGCGGATTAAAATCCGGTTGAGGCACCATGGCCTCCAAGGCCTGCATGCGTGCGACCAGATCACCCATGTCACAGTCCATCGCATGAGGAATCCGGATGACCGCTTCCATGACATCTTCTCGTAATCCCAGGTGTTGCCTGCCATAAAATCGAAGCCGGTCTATAACAAACACCACCACTTCTGACCCGGTCTGAGGAGTGCCACGCACCCGCCCACCTTGTCCATCCAAGATCTGCAACGCCTGATCCACCATAGAAGCGATATTCAGCCGGAGTGGCGTTTCTGCCAATATTCGCACCAACCCATACGCGGCTCGACGTAACCCCAATGGATCTTCTGAGCCGGATGGGGCCATTCCGGCCGCAAAAAAAGCCACGATGGAATCACACCGATCGGCGGCTGCGAGTAGGACACCCGGAAGTCCGATCGGCAACCGGTCTTCTGGAAATCTGGGGAAATACTGTTCGCCAAGAGCGCGACAGACCTCTGCAGATTCGCCATCGTGTCTGGCATATTCTTCCCCCATCACCCCTTGCAGGGTCGGAAACTCTCCAACCATTCCGGTCGTCAAGTCCGCCTTGGCCAAGAGAGCGGCGCGTCGGCACACCTCATCCAGATCTTTTCGGCCAATTTGCTCAGCCATCCACCCGATCAGGTGACCCACACGATCCACTTTTTGACGCACGGTTCCCAACTTGTGATGAAAGAGGACGCCTTCCAATGCCGGCACCCGTTCATGCAGTGGGCGTTTCGAATCTTCTTTAAAAAAATGTTGAGCGTCACTCAGGCGGGCTGCCAGGACTCGTTCATTCCCCTTGGTCATGAGCGCGGTATTGCCCCACGGCATATTCGTCACCGCAATAAATTTTGGGAGGAGGACGCCATCCTTTGTCATCAGCGAGAAAAACCCTTGATGCTCTTTCATTGATGAGATCAGGACCGGCTTGGGAACCGCTAAAAACTCCTTTTGAAACGTTCCGAGAATGGTGTGAGGGTATTCCACGCCAAAGACGGCGGCTTCAATGAGCTCATCCCAATACATGGGGTCAACCCGAGCCTTAGCAGATTTGGCCAAGAGAGAGACTTCTTGCGTAATGAGACGCCGACGCTCTTCCGGATCAACCAACACTCCCAGTCGCTTCATGGTCTCGATATAATTGTTGGCGGTGGTGAGTGGAAAGGTCTGCCCCCGCTTTTTACCTTTCGGCCGATAAAATCGATGCCCTCTTGTCATGGCGGTGGATTGAATTCCGGCAAATTCTACGGTGAGCGCTTGCTCCCCTAGTAGCGCGACCAGCCAGCGAATCGGACGACCGAATTTGGCCCGCGAGGCATTCCACCGCATCGATTTCGGAAAAGCTAATTTACTTAAGATCTGGGGAAGCGCCTCCGTGATTACCCGTTTGGCCGACTGACCTCGTTGATGCGTTTCAACCGCCATATAGACCCCTTTGGGGGTTTCTTTCATACGAAGTTGGTCAACAGGCACCCCTTGAGATTTAGCAAACCCCCATGCCGCCTTAGTGGGCTGTCCCGAAGCATCGAAGGCTGCCGACACTGGCGGGCCCAAGATGTCTTGAGTCAGAGAAGCTTGTTGAGGCTCCACCCCTTTGACCAATAGGGCTAAACGCCGGGGTGTCCCAAGAGTCCCCAAGGACTCATACTTCAACCGACTGTCCGCAAAAAGCCGTTGCCCAAGATTTGCCAGGTCTTCCAATGCCTGGGGAAGAACAGCGGACGGCAATTCCTCCGTCCCAATTTCTAATAAAAAGGGAACAGACTTGGGCTGAGATTTCGAAACCGACTTAGCCCTTACATTTTTGCGTGGTGTTCTTGATGTTGCCATACGCGTATCTGCCACAATCCCCCATCGGGGCATCGATTCAAATAATCTTTTGTTTTCTATGAGGACGGGCGGAAGCCGCCGCGTGGCGCAAGAGCGGGAAGCCCATCTGCTCCCGCTGACCAAGATAAGCTTGGGCACATTTCCTGGCAAGATTTCGTACCCGGCCGATATAGCCTGTCCTTTGGGCCACACTGATCGCCCCTCTCGCATCCAGCAAGTTAAAGAGATGGGAACATTTCATACAGCAGTCGTAGGCCGGTAATACCAGTCCCCGAGGATGCTCCAATGACTGTTGGCATTCCTTTTCGTAGCGATCAAAGCTTGTCTGAATCAAATCCACATCCGCCGCCTCAAAGTTATAGACGGAAAACTGAACTTCGGACGCATGATAGAGTTCGCCGTATCGAACGTCTTCTGTCCACATCAGGTCATATACGTTATCGACCTGCTGTAAATACATGGCAATGCGTTCCAATCCGTAGGTTAACTCCACCGTAACCGGATCTAACTCCAACCCCCCGATCTCCTGAAAGTAGGTAAATTGCGTGATCTCCATTCCATCTAACCGGACCTCCCATCCCAACCCCCACGCCCCTAATGTGGGAGACTCCCAGTCATCCTGAAGAAATTGAATGTCATGTTGATAGGGATCTAACCCCAAATGGGCAAGGCTTTGAAGATACAGATCCTGCGAATCCGCAGGCGCCGGTTTCAACACCACCTGATATTGAAAATAATGCTGAAGGCGATTCGGATTATCTCCATATCGTCCATCGGTTGGCCTTCGACAGGGTTCAATATAGGCTGCACGCCAGGGCTCAGGGCCGATCGCGCGAAGAAATGTCGCCGGATTAAACGTCCCAGCCCCTTTTTCAGTATCATACGGCTGAGTCAAAATGCAGTGGCGGGATTTCCAGAACTGATGAAGAGAGAGAATAATATCTTGAAAGGTCACAACACTTGACCTTGGCTCCTAGGTTGACCCTGGAACAGCCGAGCAATGAGGTATGCCATGAATAATTCCGTTCGTTCTGTGGAGGTAAGGGAAAGATTTTACCGTAGCAATAAACCCTATACCAGTCAAGATAATCAGACTGGAAACAACCCATACGCGGAAGAGATCAGGAACGAAGATTTTGACGTCCGCACCTTGTTTTTTTCTGAAGTCTCAAGTATATTTCGCGACTTGTTTATCCATTGAGGAGGGGTTCAACCAATGAAACCATTTTCTAGAATGTTCCTCTATGCTTCTCTCGGCCTTGCAACCTTGACCATGGGCTGTGCTGAGATGAATGGCGGCGCAACTGGTGCAAGCGGCTCTCCAGCTTCACCATCGTCAAACACTGAAGCAAAAGCCGTGACGACTGGACCGACTCGAGTGTCCACCGGCACGCAAGGCGACACGCTTGAAGCCTGTCTTTCCCGAATTCCAAGTGATGCGACTGCTGGCCAAAAAATGCTCGCCACAATGAGTTGCGAACGTGACGCCAAGGCCAGAACCTCCATTGATGCTGTCCCAGGCAAATAAAGCATAGCTTGCTGGTGACTGACTGACACCAGCAAGCATTCTGTCAGCCGTCTCCATTGGCATTTCCAACATTCTCCAGATCATTAAAGTCCCTCAGGTCTTTGAGGTTCTTAAATTTTCAATCTAAGCTGATAAAAAATCCAAAGCATTGTGGTTGTCTGACGACCTTTTTGTGATTTTTTCGATAAACCATTCATAATTTTGAAGAACGATCTTTGACGAGGATCGTGCCCTCCATGCCCGTGTGCCCTTTTATCCAACAGCGAAAGGGATAGAGACCGGCAGACGCGGTGAAAGACAACTCAATCGATTGCCCAGGTTCAAGGACAACCGTATTGGCTTCCTGAAGCACCACCTTTGGCTGATGCCAGAGGACGCCAGGTTCAGGACCGAACAATTCCGGGCTGTGAAACACATGCCGCTCCCGTCCCTGATTCCGAATCAGAAGACGAAGAGGCTGGTCGGATACCCATTCGATCCTGGTAGGATGAAATCGAAACTCTTCAGCCGTCACCATGATCGTGGATGATCCATCCCATTCACAGGAACCCTGCAGAACCAAACAAGGGAGGCAACCGATAATCCACCCCAATCCAGGGCTGGCCTTTCGGCTATTCCACCCCTGGCAGGAAATCCATTGACCGAATTTCATTAACACCTCCTGAATGAAACCCTCCAATCTCTTTAATTCGGTTCACGCCTGGGACGACGAATCCCCTCCTTACAAATATCACATGCACAGGACAAGGAAGTTCTGACATAATGACCCATGTCTTCATCTATCGTTCTCAAAGGTATCCAGTTGGCCGCACGATGCGGTGTGACTGAAACGGAAAGACAGCAACCTCAGCCCCTTCTGGTCGATCTTACCTTCCGATGCCACAATCAATCCGCCTTTCAGAGTGATCAAATATCCGATACAGTCGATTACGGAACAATCACACAACGAATTCAGAACATTGGGGAGGGGCAGGCCTTTTCACTGATTGAAACATTGGCGGAGAGAATCTGCCAAGCCCTGCTTCATGAATTTCCCATTACCCGTCTCAAAATATGGGTCAGAAAAATCCGCCCTCCGTTGAAGAGCATTGAGGGGTCTGTCGGGGTCCAATTGATCCGATCGCGCAAACCACTCACTTCCCATGATCACAAGCATCTTTCTCCCTTTCTAGTGGACCAGCTCTCCCGACTGCCTCACGGAACGGTATTGGATGTGGCAACGGGACGAGGTCGTCATGCCATATATCTGGCTTCCAAAGGGTTTTTGGTTCATGGCATCGATCGCGATGCCGACGCGCTCCATGAACTTCAGGAGCAAGCCCAGGAAGCGGGCCTACCCTCGATAACGACCCAATGCATAGACTTAGAAGCGAATCCGCAATTCCCTCCGGACTTGGGCACAGCCGCGTACGATGTCATTATCGTCTTCTTCTACTTGTACCGGCCGCTCTTTCCTCAACTGGTTAACGCCCTGAAATCCGGTGGCGTCATCATGTATGAGACCTTCCTTCTGGACAACCATATTCATCGGCAACACCCACGACGAAAGGAGTTCTGCCTTAAAACCAATGAATTGCTCACACTTCTTCAAGGGCTCAGAATTCTCCATTACGACGAAGGAGATCATGAAAGCTCTTCGGGGCGGGCGTTTACCGCTCGCATGTTGGCACGAAAACCATAAATCCCATCCGATCTCATGAGCCGTATCGACCTGCATACTCACACCCATTTCTCGGACGGTAGTGTGTCACCCACCGCGCTGGTGGAAATAGCCCATCAACAAGGCGTGAACATCCTGGCCATTACCGACCATGACACGACTGAGGGTCTCCCGGAAGCCATGGAAGCGGCTCACCATCTCCCGATTGAAATCATACCCGGCATTGAATTAAGTACAGAGTTTCAGGGACGGGAAACGCATATGCTCGGCTATTTCATTGATCTCGCTGATCCTCAGTTTCAAGCCAGACTCGAGCAGCTCCGCGCGACACGCGTTGATCGCCTTCATCACATCCTTGACCGGCTCCACACCCTCAAAATGGAGATTTCTCTCGATGAAGTGGAGCATGTCGCCGGAGGCGGAACCATGGGTCGCCCACATATCGCGCAATTGTTAATTGAAAAGGGCTACGTGAAGGGGATGAAAGAAGCGTTCGATCGTTTCCTGGGAATCAGAGGCGCAGCCTATGTTCGGCGGGTCGTCCCCGAGGCGGCTGAAATCATGATGTGGATTACTGAGGCCGGCGGCATCCCCATCCTTGCTCACCCCTATTGGGAGGGATTAGGTACCGATAAAACGACGGACTCATGCCGGGCGTTAGTGGAGCAGGGATTACGAGGCCTTGAAGTCTTTTATGGGACGTTTTCCGCTCGCCAAATTTCCATCAATCTCAACTTAGCCCGAAAATTCGATTTACTTATGACGGGAGGCAGTGATTTTCACGGCACCTTCAAGCCTGAGATTTTGGTCGGAACGGGGCGGGGCTCGTTACGGGTTCCTCCCAAGTTGGTCGATCACTTACGTCAGGCGGCGGGCCGATCAGGCCCCCTGAAAATGAACAAGGCTCCATAACCGCCGCAGGAGGATCTTTAATTGTCAGTGGCTTCCACAATATGATTTTCAAATCGCGTGCAGCCCTCAGCCAGCAGGCGATTGGTTAACAATTCCCCCGGCCATTCAATTGGCAAATCTGCCGTAAACACCCACACATCCGGCGATGTCCAAATCGGTCCATGGTCTTCAGGAAGATCCGGATCAAACAGATCGGTCCACACAGGCATATACACGCCATTCCCGCATTGGGTATGGAGATGCACCACGGCTCGACTACGAACCGGGCCTTCCAGGTCATGCCACACCGCAGCAGTTTCATCAGCCAATCGATGGAGACGAACGGCGTTTTGAGCATCATACAAGGCATAGGCCGCATAATTAGGAGCCTCCAGGAGTTGCGGCGCCTTGGCGACTTCGGGACATTGACTCACCAGATGATCCATAATAGCCTGACAGTCGTCTTCGGAAAGCGCTTCCGGCAACGTCGTATCAGGAACACCAAGAATTTCAAAAAATAAAAATGCGGTGGCTTCAACGGGTGGATGAAGCCTCGCCGCAATCGTCTGACGTGGCTGTCCTTCAGCCAGGTTGGAAATATGGTCGTGAATCTTCTGCAAACTTAAAAATTCCAATGTAGAATCGGTGAGAAGCCTTGGCTCAACGGTAATTACCGCCCCTGGCGGGACATGCAGATGTTTCCGTAACAAATCCGCCGTTTCCACCGGATCAATTTTCAATTTCAATGGATATTCCAGATTAGCTTGGAGCGATACTTCAAATGAGGCAAGAATTCCATACATCTCGCTGTCTTCGCTCTCATCCTCCATCAGACAGGAGCTGGCCGCTTCCGCCAGCAAATCAAATAACCACTCCGCCATACTCTCGTCTAAGGCTGCAAGAACGGTGAGGACCTCATGTTCACGATCCTGATCTAATAAAGCCTGTAACACCTCAATGGCCAAACTGGGATCCCCATGTTCATGCCGCCGGGCATTAATGAGATGAATTAAATCCCGGGTGAGGGGATCAGGACGATACCAACTAGACATTGCATTCATGGGTTTTCACGATTCCAGGCGAAGGTAAAAATTTTCGGAGAAGGCAGATCATCAAAATTTCCACGGTATTTTCACATGACTGGAACCCGTTTGCCAACTCACTACTCTCCAATGATCTTCACCAACACCCGCTTGCGACGTCTCCCATCAAATTCCGCGTAAAAAATTTGTTCCCATGGACCAAAGTCCAAGCGTCCCTTGGTGATAGCCACAACGACTTCCCTGCCCATGATTTGACGCTTAATATGAGCGTCACCATTGTCCTCTCCGGTTAGATTGTGCCGGTACGTTCCCGTCTGCGGCACAAGGCGCTCAAGGAACTGTTCATAATCCTGCAGCAACCCGGCTTCGTCATCATTAATATAGACACTCGCAGTGATATGCATGGCATTCACAAGGACGAATCCCTCTTGAATCCCACTTTGTTGTACCACCTGTTCCACCTGAGAGGTAATATTCCGATATTCCCTGCGTTCCTTGGTCTGAAACCAGAGTTCTTCCCGATACGATTTCATGTTCCCTCCCCAACCACAAATTATATCCGAGGTGTATTTTCCATAACGCTGATCCCGATATCAATCCTCATTGCCAGACACAACAGGTAACTCAAATCATTTTATGCTTGGAATGAACTGGCTCGTTTCATCCTGGGCGCTCTGTTTGTCATAAGAAAAGACCATGTTCCCTCATCAATATGCTGGGAGGATTTGACAGGAAATAGAAGTGATGTTAATAAACTTCATGAATGGGTATTTCTTCGTACACGACCTGCTGATTTGGCAATTTCATACCACGCCAATCCGGCATTGACACTGCTTGCAGACCTCACGACAAAAAGGAGATAGGCATGATGACCTCGACAATCGGTGCGGTGTTCTCCCCGGAACAACCTTCTCGATGGAACGTGCTCCTTGCCCAGGAGCCTGACAAAGACTTGGAATTCGACGAAGGATTGGAAGAGGACGATCTCAACCAATCCAAGCCTCCTTCAAGGAAACCACTTTTTTGGATTGTCCTGTTGTTGTTGATTGTTGGGGGGGCCTATTGGGTTCTCAACTCAAATATCTTGATGCCTCAAGGGACCGCCACCGATACGGCTGCCATTACCAGAAATCAAGACCAGACCGGCATCACACCTCCAACCTTTCACGAGAATCAGGAGGTGTCACTGACAGATACTCTGGGAAGGTTTCTGCTGATGGGTGATCCTGCCAACACCACGCCTGGTCCGATAGTGAAACCAGGAGAAACACTCACAATTCTGGATGGAGCCTATCAGGCAAACGGATGGGTCTACCAGGTTCGAACACCAACGGGAAAAACAGGTTGGATCTCTGCCGAAAAACTCAAGTCACAGCCTCAAAATACGGGAAAGAGCTCCACCCAGTAAGGAGCAGCTTTCCAAATCTTCAATGGGTTGGCCGGCCTTACGTCACCTAAAGGATCAGGGGTTCGGTTACCCAGAATTATTCGATGTTCTGTTGAATCAACCGCAAAACATTCCACCCCATCCTGGATATTATCCACTCCCCCTGCATTGAAGAGCTTCGCAAACCTTGCTACTCTGGACCCTTGCTCACGGTAGTGTATTCGCCAATGTAATCCTTGTCATACTGGAGCCCAGTGCCCCACTGATGAGCCCTCAAGCGCTATGCAAAAAAATAAGGGAGTCCACAACATAACCATCCAACGCAGCAAGGAGCGCAAATATCGTCGGTGGCTTAACCTCACACTCCTTGTCTTGAGATAAAAAATTCGCCGTTACCCAGTTACACATTTGTCCCCGCGTTTCACGATCATTGCCCGGCTACCGCCTTTGGGAAATACTCCATGAAACCCATGACTCCTATTGAAGCACAGACGTTTTGCACCAAATATACAAAAGAAAGTGGCAGCAACTTCTACTACTCGTTTTTGTTCCTGCCACAGCAACGGCGGGAAGCCATGTACACCATTTATGCCTTTTGTAAAATGGTGGATAGCGCCGTTGATGAGCCGGCACCTGGAAGCCATCCCATCGAAGAAATCCGTAAATGGCGACAAGAGGTGACGGCTACCTATCAAGGTCATCCAACCCAACCGGTCACGACGAGTCTCGCCGCCCACCTGCAGACCTTTGATATCCCGGAAACTCTCCTTCAAGAATTAATTTCTGGTGTAGAAATGGATCTGACTTCCAATCGATTTGCGACGTTTGCTGATCTGTATCAATACTGCTATAGGGTTGCTTCGGTGGTTGGTCTGATTTGCCTCAAGATTTTCCAAACCCAATCCCCTGCGGCGGAGGACTATGCGGTCAACTTGGGATTGGCATTTCAATTAACGAATATTCTTCGTGATCTCAAGGGGGATGCCGAGCAGAACCGCATCTATCTTCCGCTCGAAGACTTACAGCGTTTTGGTTATTCGGAAAATGCTCTCCTGCACCAGCAGGAGTCGCCGGCGCTGGTTGAACTTCTGAAATTTGAATGCGAAAGAGCTCGCACCTATTACCGTCAAGCTCAAGAAATTCTTCAAACCCTCCCTCCTTCCGATCAAAAATCGCTGGTGGTTTCAGAAATCATGCGTGGAGTCTACAGCCGCATTCTCCAACAACTCGAAGACCCGCACTACCAGGTATTCGGCCCACGGGTTCGAGTCGCCCCTCTACAACGACTCGGGATTGCCGCTCATATTTGGATTCGATCTTTTCTTTCCCATAATATTGCGCCAACAGTGTGACACACCACATTCTGATACTGAGCGGAAATCTGCCAGGATTACTCGCGGCCTATCGGCTCATCCCCTACGGATTCCGGATCACCATCCTCGAGAACCACAATCCTGTCTCTCCGGCCCCATTATCTTCGCATTTTGCGAAACCGATAGAACCGGATTATCCACCATCCCTTCAACGCCTCACGACGCAGCCCTTCCCACTTATTCTCCCACGCTATTACCATGCCACATGGGCACTTTTTCAGGAACTGGCCTTCGAGCACGCAGCCCAATGCATTCAACCGGTCAACCTGGAGTTCGGGACATCCGAAGGTCAAACACTCACCCTCTCCAACGCGAAGGGAATCGCGACTCTTCATCCCATGATTCGACTCGCCTGCTTTCGCGCCCTTCCCTGGGCAGATCGCTGGCACTTGATTAATTTTTTAGAAAAAAAATGGGAAGAGCCCCGTTCACCAGATCACCACCCTGACATGCTCACCGTTGATTCCTGGCTGATTTCCGCTCAACAATCGGCTCTTGCACGACAACGTATCTGGAATCCATTCTGTCGATTGTTTTTAGGGTGCGATGTAATCCAGGCATCCCTCGGGTATTTCCTGGAAGTACTTTCTCGATTCTGGTTATCCAAACCGAATGGACCAGAAACATTCCTAGCCTCACCTGACACGCAGAGCCATCTTCAACAAAAACTCAGACATGTCTTATTAGAAAAAGGGGTCACGTTTTATCCCTCAAACGCCATCTCCGGCATCCATGCCGACATCGAACGGATTCAAGCCATTGGCCTGGCTAACGGCGAGCGCCTTAACGCCGACATCTATGTCTCGCCCCTTTCCCCTCCAGAGCTACTTCGACTCCTACCGGAAAGAGCTCCGGCACGTTTTTCGTGTTTTTCCCATTTGGCTCAACTGCAGGAATCTTCGGGAACACTGGTCCGATTGACCCTTAACGACGCACTTCTTCCCCCTCGGCTTATTCTTAATTCCGGTGTATTTGATTGGGTCACCAGCCAGGCCGTTCCAGACACGGATGGCCCAACGACGTTGATTACGGGTATCAGCCTCTCATCTTTACCATCGCCATTACGCACCGACGACTGGCTGAAAGAAACCGTCTGGCCTCATATCAATAAGATATTCAACGTTTCCCCTAAGCAGTCATTGCAATATAGAGAGTCAACAGACACGCTATCCGTTTACCCGTATATTCCTTGCCTGACTGGTTTCCGCACCTTTCGTCCTCTGTCCAAGACACCCATTCCCAATCTCTTTCTTGCCGGTCCCTGGACGGCCACCCCGCTTCCCCCTTCTCTGGAAAGCACCGTCCTGAGTGCCTATGCCTGCGCCAGAGCTGTCACTGAATGGGCCCAGACCCCTTCGCATTGACATCCTAAACCGTCAAACCTAAGATCCCCTCTCAATGGATCTTCATGAACTCAAATCATCCCTTCACGACTGCCGACGATGTGGCTTGTCTTCAGGACGCACGCAGGTGGTGTTTGGGACAGGGCATCCTCAAGCTGACATCATGTTTGTCGGAGAAGCCCCGGGTTTCTATGAAGACCGGCAGGGAGAGCCTTTTGTCGGAGCGGCAGGAAAATTACTCAACGAGTTACTACAATCTATCGGGCTCAGTCGTACGGATATTTTTATTGCTAACGTCATTAAGTGCCGGCCACCCAACAATCGAGATCCTCTTCCAGAGGAAATCGAGACATGCAAACCGTTTCTGCTTCAACAAATCGAACTCATCAAACCTAAGTTGGTGTGCACTTTAGGAAACTTTGCCACACAAACATTATTGGAAAGAAAAGTCGGTATCACCAAAGTTCGCGGGCAGGTCATCCGAATGCCCAACTTCATCGTGTTCCCACTGCTTCATCCGGCAGCCGCACTCCACCAGGGCAATCTGCGAATTCCTCTCAAGGAAGATTTTCAAAAACTCAAGACGGTTCTGGACGATATGAGCAAAACTCCCACGCTTCCGCAAACCGCGTCACCACCAACCCTTCCTGCTTCCAAAGCCTCCTCCAAAAAGGAAACTCCAGCCGATCCACCCACCCAAATGAGCCTGTTCTAGACACCATTTAATCAATTTACTAGCAGATGCGGGGTTTCGCCCCCGCGCCACGAGCCACTTTTGTTTCGGCAAAAGTGACCAAAACCATTGACGCCCCGTCTGGCCTCATGAGAGGGGACGGACGCCAACTTGCGGAGAGCGGACCAACTCGCCTGGCTCAAACAAGGTCCGCAGGGGAAAAGAGCGTCCCTCCCTTTGCCCAGACGGCAGGCGTCGGAGTTCTCAGCTACTCGATCATTCTGAGCCCCTTCGACTTCGCTCAGGGCAGGCTCCGCGAAGAATCTGTGCCCAGCTCAACGATAGTGTTCGTACTTAAAAAGGGAACAGATGGATGTATGCGTTTTGTCTCAGCATCGAATAATTCTCAAAGAGACACGAATCTTTCCTTGACATATTCCGACGATTATTAAATCATTTCCTGACTTGATATGTTCATGGGGATTATTGGGTGGTACCGCAGGCCAGTGGTTTGAAATTGAGCTAATTATACGAGGGGATGTTATGCGGATTCGGATAACATGCCGCGATAAATAGACCATGAGGTGCACCTCATGAAAACGACGGCAAACATGGAACTTTTCTGAAAATTGGTTGGCGTGTTAGACGGACAGGAATACACAGAACCGGCTCTTATGCGGATCCGTCTAAACATTGTTAACTGTCTCTATCTATGAAAGTAGTAACTTGGAATTGTAACGGAGCACTGAGGCGAAAACTTGCAGAGGCCGATAGCTTGCAAGCTGATGTGTTGGTGATTCAGGAATGCGAAGACCCAGCGCTATCAACTCCTGACTATAGTGAGTGGGCTGGCTCTTACCTGTGGGTTGGCGAGTCAAAAAGTCGTGGCATCGGCATTTTTCCTCGCAACGGTCATAAAGTTGAAAAGTTAGCTTGGAGTGGCAGCTTTTCTGTGCCCGGGCTACTCAGCAGTAGTAAAACACTGAATTGGAATACGGAAGAGCTAAGACTTTTTCTTCCTTTCAACATCGATGGGAACTTCACTGTATTGGCCGTCTGGACCAAGGGGCGCAATGAAGAAGCATTTGGTTACATGGGGCAATTCTGGAAGTACCTTCAGATCCACCGTGAAGATCTTAGCGGGCCAAAGACAATTATTCTTGGTGATTTTAATAGTAATGTACGCTGGGATAGGACTGACCGTTGGTGGAATCATTCTGACGTAGTCGCGGAGCTTAAAGAATTGGGTTTTAATAGCCAGTATCACCGAGTATTCGAGGAAGAGCAGGGAAACGAGACCAGCCCCACATTTTACTTACAGCGGAACCGCCAGAAGGCGTATCACATCGATTACGTTTTTACCTCGTCTGATTTTACGGAAGAATGTACTTTGCAGGTTGGTCAGCACGACCAATGGATTTCAATAAGTGACCACGTGCCATTGACCTTGTGCATCAACAATTAACAATCGGCTGCACTGCGACCGATTTTCCGCCGCTTCGCGGCTCCAAACCGGCGCGTGAGCCGGGCGTTGGGCATTCCGAATGCCAACGTATTCACCCCCGCGAAGGCGCGATGCATATGAAATCACTCGTTCTCGTACTTGGAGCAGGAGCTAGCAAAGAGGTTAATCTACCTGTTGGCGGTGAACTGAAGCAGCGGATCGCTGAATTGCTAGACATTCGCTTTCATGCCGGCTCCCAGAGGAGTGGCGACCATTTAATAGGAGAGGCCTTTCGGCTTGCCACTGCTGCGCCCAATGAGGAGCACGGAGACATCAATCTATTGCTCCACGCGTCAGGGATGATCCGCGATGCAATGCCACAGGCGAAATCGATTGATAACTTCATCAACGTACACCGCACAAATAAAGACATTGCGTTTTGCGGCAAGCTAGCAATTGTAAGATCCATCTTGCAGGCAGAAGCAAAAAGCAATCTGCTGGTAGATTCCTCCAACATCCACAACAAAATCAATTTCGTGGCTATCAAAAACACCTGGTTTACTGAGTTTTTTCAGCTCCTGACCGAAAACTGCCAGAGGGACGACCTACGACTTAGGCTTCAACAAGTCGCAGTCGTGAGCTTCAACTACGACCGCTGCTTTGAGCACTACCTGTACTTCGCCCTCCAGAACTACTTCGGTATTTCTGCAGAGGAAGCGGCAGATCTACTCGCTTTGCTCGAAGTACATCATCCCTACGGCAAAGTCGGCGAACTACCGTGGATGCACCAATCTGGTGCGGTCAAGTTTGGAGCAATACCCAACGCCGAACAGCTGCTCAGCGTTTCAAAGCAGCTTCGAACCTTTGCAGAAGGCACTGATCCATCGACCAGCGACATTGAATCGATCAGAGCTGCAGTGCTCGGCGCGCAGCGTCTAATCTTTCTCGGGTTCGCATTCCATCGCTTGAATCTTGAGTTGCTTTTCTTAAATACCGGCTCGGAACCGAGAGCGCGAACAGAATCCGTATTTGCTACAGCGTTGGGCCTTTCGTACAGCGACATTGATCATATCCGCCTCGAACTTGTCGCCAAGACTGGCGTTTTGCACGACAAGACCAATGTACAAGGCAATTTAACTTGTGCGAGCCTCTTTCATGAGTACAAGCGAGGTATGTCGCTTACTTAGCGTATGAAACGTGTTCTACACACGCAGAAGCCTAACCCCCGATACACCCAGCTTGCCTCTGTCAAACGCCTGCCGCCCGGCCCTAGGGGTGGACCCTCTCATCAACCAGCGGACCTTGTCTGAGCCCTTCGAAAACTCAGGGCAGGATCCGTGAGTTGCCCCACTATAATTAAAGGAATCCTCGTATCAGCAGACTCCCCTGGCCTTGTGATGTGGCCGAGCAGTGCAGCCGACCCCGGAGAAAAGGCGCGCATTGTGTGAGCCTTGCGAGTTTGCGCGCCGCCGGGGTCGGCGAACCGCGCAGGAAACCCGAAGGGCCACAGCACGGCCAAGATGGTTTTGGCTACTTTTGCCGAAACAAAAGTGGCTCGGCTGCCGGGCCGAAACCCGGCAAACCTTCAACATTGTAGACAGGTTTTCAAGACAGATACCGACTTACAACTGCGGATATGACGGAAATGTGATGGATATGCCCACCCCTACCAAGAACGGCAGAGCAAACTAGGATCAGGAGTCACCCGAGAGAATACTTTGCCGCAACGCTTCAATTTGTTTCATAATTTCCCTCGTACACAATTGAAGGGATTCCTTACTCGGACGAACCTCTTGGGGGAATTGCAGGGGTTTTCCATATCGAATTCTCGCTTTACTCGGAATCACTAGGGTTTTAACCATCGACGTCACCGAATGGGGACCATCCCACACGATGGACGACGGAATGACGGGCGCACCTGATTTTATGGCCAGATAGCCAATGCCTAAATACCCCGCATCTAAACGATATCGATCCAACCCGCCTTCGGGGAAAAGGCCGATCACCTCCTGTGCTGCCAGACCACCTAACATCATACGAATTGCACGGATATCCCGCTTCCCTCGTTGTACCGGAATACAGCGAAACGACTGAAACACCCAACGGAGATGGGACTGCGCATAGATCTCTTTCGCCATTAGAAACCGGATAGGCCGTCCTGCGGTGGCCATTAAGACCAATGGGTCCCCCATGGAGGTATGGTCACACACAATCAACGCTGGTCCGTCTATGGGAACCTGAGATGGCTCTATCACCCCCACACCATACATGAGCCGACAGACCAAGAAGTTTAATCGATGCAGGACAGGATAGACGAAGCCGGATTGTGTCCCTGGAACCTTCAACGATGAAAAGGAAAAGGGGGGATGAGCCGGAATAGAACGAGGTCTCTGCATGCCATGATTTTTGAAAGTAGGCACAAGAGACCTGAGAGGAGCCTGGCTGAGAATAACTTAAATGGTGGGTTTTTTAGCGTGAGATGGATTTTCTTTAGAGTCGGAATGATCCCCGGCTTCAGCAGATGGTTCTGACTCCTCAGAGGATTCCGCCTCCGCATCATCATCTCCCTCTTCTTCCGGCTCTTCAAACCAATTGACGAGCATGTCTTCCCACCAGGCCTCATTGACTTCCGAACCGGGATCTTCTCCAAACAATCCTGTCACCTGGTCTTTGGTAAAACTCGGATCAATGACCGTGGGTTTAAACAATGCCCGGTCAATTACTTCCTTGGTGGCAAAGCCGCCCACAATCCAAGAAGGTGGATCCGCCCGGCGGGATTTGTAGGCTTGCAGCCCGACCTTAAGGTAAAGAAAGGCTTTGCGTTGATCTTCGTCTTTCAACCCGGATGGGGGCAAACTCAAAGTCTTTTCAATTTTCTTTCTCCATTCCCGTGCATTATACCGGGAAGTGATCAACTGGAGAACTTTTGCCCCATCCTCTTTTTCCAGTGGCATCCTGACTCCTTATGGCCCTCGGGCCGCTTTCTGACTTTATGAAATAGATAGGTAATCGATAAACTCTAGAATAAGATCTTGTCGGCAATACCTCTAATGACCGGCAACCATCATCTTGCGAATTTTAACGGTAGGACTGGCCACTCGGCCACGAAATTCGAGATCATTCCCGACCATCTCAATATCCTTCAGTATCTGTTGTAAATTCCCGGCAATGGTGACTTCCTCCACCGGATGGGTCAGCTCTCCATTTTCAACCCAAAACCCTGCCGCTCCTCTTGAATAGTCTCCCGTGACAAGGTTCACACCAAATCCAATCAGATCCGTGACGTACAACCCTCGCTTCATAGATTTGAGAATTTCATCTGGTGAATAGGAGCCTGGCGAGAGAAATAAATTCGTGGCACCCACTGTCGGATTTTCGCCCACGGATCTTGATGCATTGCCCGTGGATGCCATCCCTAATTTTCTTCCTGAATACGTGTCTAAGAGGTAACTCGACAGCACCCCTCTATCGATCACCAGGGTTTTTCTCGTGGCCAACCCTTCCCCATCAAAGGGTCGAGATCCCAGCCCTCCGGCTAACCGACCATCATCAATCACTGTCACCAAATCTGAAGCAATTGACTTTCCGAGTTGTCCCAAAAGAAACGAGGCCCCCTTATATAAGGAATACCCTGATACCGCTGAGGAAATATGCCCTAGGAGGCCTTTGGCCGTTTCCGGATCGAAAATCACGGGAACTTCTTGTGTCGTAATGGTCCGACTCCCTAGCCGCCTCACGGTTCGGCGAGCGGCCTCCTGGCCGATCGATTCCGGGCTATCCAATTCATGGAATTTACGCTTCGCGGAGTACCAATAGTCCCGCTGCATACCGCCATTTTGGCTGTCCAACGCGATGGGCGACACAGAGAGTGAGTAGGAAGAACTGGCATATGATCCAACAAACCCATGGGAATTCGCCAACAAGATCGATCCATAGCCGGCCGAACACTCAGCCCCTTCAGAATTGGTGATACGGGGATCTGCCGAAAACGCGGATTGTTCGGTTCGCTTGGCCAGGTCTATTTCCTCATCAACTGCCAATTGCCGATCATCTTTCATATCCATGTCGGGGATATCAACCACCATTTGATCCGGCGCCGGCAGGCCTGAAGTTTCATCTTCAACCACAGCCCTGGCCAAACTACATGTGTCACTGACTAAACGATCTAACGAGGCTTTGGAAAAATCCGACGTAGAAGAACTGGCTGAACGCTTGCCAAAAAACACCCGAATGCCCAAGACCTTCTCACGGGCTTTGGAAAGCCGATCCACCTCTGACATCCGCACCTGCACTGAGACTGAATCGCCTTCCGCCACAAGAAGATCCGCCTCCGTTGCCCCTAAAGCCTTGGCTCGTTTGAGAACCATGGCAGCCAACTCGGGGAAACGGTCACCATATGTGGTGGGGAGTTTTGACATTAGTAAATGGGAAGAAACAAAACGGGAGGATTATCCATCAGCCCATCGCCGTGCCACCGACGATCATTTCATCGATTTTAATGGTAGGAAGTCCCACGCCGACCGGAACCGATTGACCATCTTTTCCACAGGTCCCAATTCCTTCATCTAATTTCATATCATGTCCAACCATAGAAACTTTCTTAAGCACATCAGGACCGTTCCCAATCAACGTCGCACCCTTGACCGGTTTGGTCACCTTCCCATCCTTGATTAGATAGGCTTCGCTCGCTGAAAAGACGAATTTTCCACTGGTGATATCAACCTGCCCACCCCCAAATGACACAGCATATAATCCGTTTTTCACCGACCGAATGATATCCTGCGGATCGGATTCTCCTGCTAACATAAAGGTATTCGTCATACGTGGAAGGATAATACTCCGGAAATCTTCCCGTCTTCCATTTCCCGTTAACGGGATCCCCATCAAACGGGCATTGAGCCGATCCGTGATATAGCCGCGCAATACACCTTTTTCAATGAGCATGGTTCGTGACGTCGGTGTCCCTTCATCATCAATATTCATCGAACCACGCCGAAATGGGAGTGTCCCGTCATCCACAATTGTACATAATTCGGAAGCAACGGATTTTCCCACTAAATCACTAAAGGCTGACGTTTTGCGACGATTAAAGTCCGCTTCCAACCCGTGCCCGATAGCCTCGTGAAGCAGGATGCCCGGCCATCCCCCACCTAAAACCACGGGCATGGTGCCGGCGGGAGCTTCGACGGCTCCGAGATTCACAATCGCCTGACGTGCGGCTTCCCGGGCAAACTCCATCGCGCGGTTCTGCTCCAGATAGAAGGCAAATCCGACTCGTCCCCCTCCTCCAAAAGATCCAACCTGGCGATTGGCCCCATCTTCGGCAATACAGGTAATCTGGAGACGAGAAAGAGGCTGCACATCCCCCACTAGTTGCCCTTGGGAGTTGATGACTAAAAATATTTTCTGTTCCGTATTAAACGAGGCCATGACCTTGGTAATTCGCGGGTCATATCGTCTGGCTTCCACGTCAATTTTATTCAGGAGGTCAACTCGGGTTTCTGTTGAAATATCGGTAAGCGGCTGAGACAACGGGTAGAGATTCTGGGAGGGCTGAGAACGATGCGTAACGGCTATGGGGTTGTTTCCATGGGGAGAATCGGCAATATACCGTGCCGTATCAGCTGCAATTTCCAGGTCTCGAACAGATAGATCATCTGAATAGGCAAACCCGGTTCGTTCTCCCGCCACCGCTCGAACACCCGCCCCCTGGGAAATACTTTTGACTGCACGTTTAACGAGGCTTTCCTCCATAGATACGGAATCAGTCACGCAGGACTCGACATACATGTCCACGTAATCCACTCCCCGAGCAGTGGCCTTACTTAAGGCCTGGAGGACATCCTTTTCTTGGAGGGCAAAATCTGAAAGGCTGGGTACCATAGGACATCAATTACAGCGAAGCACGTTATCTATTTAGCAAGCTATCTAAGAAACAAAAACGGAGTATAGCCCATCTCCCATGTGGGCGCAATTTCAATGAAGATCGTCCCGTTGGTAATTTGACAAGAATCGCTTTCATTATTAGACTGATTTTGTGGTGAAATTTTGCCGAGCTCCTAAAATCTTTCAGTAGAATTCCAACGCAACTCTTTCCCATACGATCGGGTTCAGTACAACTCCATGGATGAATTTCACGCGGTGGAAGCAAGACAGGTTGCTGAAGGCGAATTGTTGAATCAACTTGACCTCACCTCCCTTCCCCGACATATCGCCATCATCATGGATGGCAATGGCCGATGGGCCGCTCAACGCGGGTTGCCGCGAATTGCCGGCCACAAAGAAGGTCTCCGGGCACTTCAAGATGTTCTGGAAATTGGGCATGAACTCACGATTCCTTATATCACCATCTATGCATTTTCTCAGGAAAATTGGAAACGCCCTCATTCCGAAATTCGACTACTTATGGGATTACTCGAGCAGTACCTGCATCAAGAACGCCAACGGTTTCAGGAGCGCCAGGTACGATTTCTACCAATTGGTCGACTGGAACAATTGCCCCTTTCCGTCCGTTCTCTGGCCTTGGAGGTGGCAGAAGAAACCCGCCATTTGACTCAGCGGACGCTTGCAGTCGCCCTCAGCTATGGGGGGAGAACCGAGATTGTGGATGCCGTGCGGAAAGTCGCAATCGAGATTCAGATGGGATCACTCACACCAGACCAAATTGATGAGTCCGTGTTTGAACAATATCTCAGCACCTGGGGCCTGCCGGATCCAGATTTGCTCATCCGTACATCCGGAGAGGCGCGAATCAGCAATTTCCTTCCCTGGCAAATTGCCTACACCGAACTCTATTTTACCAAAACCCTGTGGCCTGATTTTCGTCGCGTTGAGACTCTGCTCGCCTTGCTTGATTATCAAAAACGGGAGCGTCGCTTTGGCCGAATCACCCAAACTGTTTCGCCATAAAACCGTCTGTGGCTTTCCTGCATACCCGGCACCCTTCTTCTTGTTTATCTGACGCACTGCCCCTTTTACTCCAATAAATAATGGATCCCCGCCGACTGTACTCAGCCATCGTATTTATCCCTTTGCTCTATGCGGGAATACGCTATTCCCCACCCTGGCTGCTTTCTCTCCTGATTGGCACAGCTTCTCTCCTCGCATTATGGGAATTTCTTACGCTCTATTTCGGGCCAACCGGCACTCTTCGCACCAAGATGATCTCCTGTCTGGGTGCCGTCATACTCCTTATTGCCATGTATACCGGCTTCTCCCAAGCCTTGAATCTCTGGCTCTTAGGAATTGTTATGGTTGTTTTAACGGGGTTTTTTATATCCCCGACTGCCATGAGGCAACGGCTCCCCCTATGGGCGGCCTATCCCTTTGGAATACTGTATGTCGTGGTTCTGCTCGGGCATTTCATACTCCTCCGGCAATTGCCCCATGGAATCGCCTTAATCTTTTTCGTCTTAGCGATCACATGGTTAGCTGATACCGGTGGATTTGTCGTAGGCTTGTCTCTTGGACGACATGCCCTGGCGCCAGCCCTGAGTCCTAAAAAAACGATTGAAGGTTTGATCGGAGGGATACTTTTTTCCGTGGTGGGAGGCCTCATCAGCCACTTTTGGTTTCTCCCCTTTTTCTCGTTGGGGGAATGCGCTATTCTCGGCATGGGTATGGCCATAATCGGAGCGCTTGGTGACCTTGCAGAATCCGCGATCAAACGTAGCGTGAGTATCAAGGATTCAGGCACAATCATTCCAGGCCATGGGGGAGTGTTGGATCGTGTGGACAGTCTGCTCTTTACCGGCCCGGCCTTTTACTACTATGCCCTCTTCGCGGGCTCAACCCAATAACCAGACCGTGCACAACCATAGGGAGAGAATCTGGTGAAACACATCGTCATCTTAGGATCTACTGGATCGATTGGGAAGAGTACATTAGATGTCATCTCCCGATTCCCAGAAGAATTTCAAGTAGTCGGCTTGGCCGCCGGTTCAAATGATCAAGCCCTTGAGGAACAGATCCGCATTTTCAACCCAGAAGTGGTTGCGCTCTCCTGCCCGGATGCTGCCAATCGATTGCGAGCACGAATGGGACACGCCGCCACGGAAATTTTGGACGGGGAACAGGGGCTCTGCGCCGTCGCCAGTGCATCAAAAAGTGATTTAGTGATTTCTGCGATCGTCGGTGGAGCAGGACTCAAGCCCACCTTGACAGCCATTCAAGCAGGCCGGCAGGTTGCGCTTGCCAACAAGGAGCCCATGGTCATGGCAGGCCGGTTGATGCAATTGGAAGCGCACAAGCATGGCGTCACCATTTTTCCTATCGACAGTGAACATAGCGCCATTTTCCAATCCATGGAGGGCCACCGAAAGATAGATATTCGCCGGATCGTGTTAACCGCTTCCGGCGGACCGTTTTGGGATTGGCCAATCAATGACCTGGAACACGTAACCCCCGAACAAGCGATGCAACATCCAAATTGGAAAATGGGCGCTAAAATCACCACCGACTCCGCCACCTTGATGAATAAAGGCCTGGAGGTGATTGAAGCCCGATGGCTCTTTGATATCCCTCACAATCAAATTGATGTCGTCATTCACCGAGAAAGTATTATCCATTCTTTGGTAGAATATTGTGACGGGTCAGTCATCGCACAATTAGGACATCCCGACATGCGAACACCGATTTCCTATGCTCTCAAATACCCGGAACGCATTCCTTTGAATCCTCCACTCTTGGATTTGGGAAAAATTGGGAAATTTACCTTTTTCCCGACTGATTCGAAAAAATTCCCCTGTCTCCAGTTAGCCTACGATGCACTGGCAGGAGCGGACGGGCTTCCACCCACATTAAATGCCGCAAATGAAATTGCTGTCGGGGCATTCCTCAAGAAACAAATTGCCTTTTTGGATATTCCCAGAGTGATTCAGGAAACGATGAATGCCTATACCGCAACTCCCGTCACATCCATTGAAGATGCCTTGGAGGTAGACCAATGGGCCCGACGCACAGCCACAGAAATGATGAAAGCCTGCTCCTCTTCACCAATATGAACCCGCGATAAACACCCATGAATAACCTGCTGGCATTTTCTCCAGATTCCATCTTTCTATTTGGGCAAAAGTTATGGTGGTTCCTGGTCGTACTGGGAATCCTTGTAACCTTTCACGAATACGGCCATTATCTGGCCGCTCGATGGGTGGGAGTCAGGGTACTCAAATTTTCCATCGGTTTTGGACCAAAACTCATTGGTCGCAAGATTGGTGATACAGAATATCTATTGGCAGCGATTCCTCTTGGAGGATATGTCAAATTATATGGCGAGGAAGCGTCAGAGGCTGTTTCATCTGCTGAACAACGTGAATCCTTCATTCACCAGTCGCTTCCACACAAAACGTTGATTGTGGCGGCTGGCCCAGGATTTAACTTTATTCTCAGTTACCTGATTTTTACAGGAATGCTGGCATTGGGGTCACCCCTGTTTGTGCCCAGTATCGACAATATCACACCGGTCATCGAAGCCATCACCCCAGACTCCCCAGCCGAAACTGCCGGATTACACATCGGTGATCGGATAATCCGGGCCAATGAAGAAGACATCTCAACTCTGGGCGAACTATACCAACAGGTCGGTAAGGCCCATGGGCGACCCGTCACCCTGGATGTCATTCGTGGGGATACCGTTAAAACGCTGATCATCACTCCAACGGTTCAAATGGTGCCAGATCGCCCGGACGAACCTCAATACATTTTGGGCATTGAGGATCATGCTCCACTTGTCGGGGGAGTCATGCCGGATACCCCTGCCATGGCCGCAGGTCTTCAGCAAGATGACCGAATTATTCAAATTAATGACACGCCGATTGTCACCTGGTCTCAGATGACCGAGATCGTTCGCCAACACCCCGGAACCCCTTTAGAAGTTCAGGTTGATCGCGGAGGACAGACCGTCTCTCTTCGCATCACGCCTGAAAGCCAAACCGTTACCTCTTCCGATGGGGAAACCAACTCTGTCGGCCGCATTGGGATTAAACTAGCCGGTGCGGGTACGGTGCTCAAAAGCCCCTCTCTATTTCTTGCCCCCTGGGATGGACTCAAGGCCACATGGAAATGGTGTGAACTCACCGTTATTGGTTTATACAAACTCTTAACGGGAGAAATTTCTTCAAAGCATCTGGGTGGCCCGCTGATGATTGCCAGTGTATCAGGCGAACAAGCCCAACAAGGCCTTGCCAGCGTCGTGTGGCTTATTGCGATCTTAAGTATTAATTTGGGCATTTTGAATTTATTACCTATTCCCATTCTTGATGGTGGACATCTCTTCTTTTTTGCCTGCGAAGGCATTTTAGGTCGCCCGTTAGGAGACCGGTCGAGAGAAATGGCCCAACAAATCGGATTGGTCTTATTGGTCTTCCTGATGGCCTATGCGACCTGGAATGACATTAGTCGCCTACTCCAATAATTCCACCTAGTTGAACGTCTCATTGCCTTTTGCTATCCATGTGAGTTCTCTCTGCGACTCAGCCTGTCCTCAACCCTATAACCAGGTGTCTTCATGCGTGTATCACAATCATTAATTCCAACAATGCGACAGGATCCCGGGGAAGCCGAAGTGGTCAGCCACCGGCTCATGCTTCGCGCCGGTATGATCCGAAAGGTCGCCGCCGGTATTTATTCCTACCTTCCATTAGGATTGAGGGTCATTCGAAAAATTGAGACCATTGTTCGCGAAGAGATGAACTGGATTGGAGCGCAAGAACTGTTACTCCCGATTCTCTCCTCAGCCGAGCTTTGGAAAGAAACTGATCGCTGGGATTTTTACGGAAAGGAACTATTTCGATTACATGATCGCCATGAGCGGGACTTTTGCCTGGGCCCCACTCACGAGGAAGTCGTCACCGATTTATTCCGTCGAGAGGTCAGTTCTTATCGTCAATTGCCTGTCACGCTATATCAAATCCAAACGAAATTTCGGGATGAAATTCGCCCCCGGTTTGGCATCATGCGAGGGCGGGAATTCATCATGAAAGATGCATATAGCTTTGATCAGGATGTGGAAGGAGCCAAACGTACATACCAAGACATGTACGACGCCTATTGCCGTATTTTTGCCCGCATGGGCCTCGAATTTCGCCCAGTGGAGGCCGATACCGGCCTGATCGGTGGCATCTCTTCGCACGAATTCATGGTCCTAGCCAACACGGGAGAAGAACTCATCGTTTTTGATCCGGACACGCAATATGCAGCCAATGTCGAAAGGGCCGAGATTGCCCCACCCACCATCGGGGAGCCCGAGACCCCACTTCCGCTGGAAAAGGTCTCCACACCCAATGCCAAATCTGTTGAAGAGGTGTGCGCCTTGCTCAACGTGCCTCCTTCCCGCCTGGTGAAAACCCTTCTGTATCAGACGGGTACGGATGAGATAACCGCGGTCCTGATCCGAGGGGACCATCAAGCGAACGAAATTAAAATCCAACGACATCTCGGTATCCATGAATTATCTTTGGCGACCCCAGAGATGGTCCTCCGCTTCACAACGGCCCCTGTCGGCTTTGTCGGCCCGATCGGTCTTCAGAAAATTCGAATTCTGGCTGATCAGGCCGTGGCCGCTTTGAGGAATTTTATTGTGGGTGGAAACGAACCAGACGTCCACCTCATTCATGTCAATATTGATCGGGATTTTGCCATTGAGAGCATAGGAGATTTTCGCCAGGCCCAGGCCGGTGATCCTTCCCCACGTGGAGGCAGCTCTCTCCAAACAGCCAGAGGAATCGAAGTGGGCCATATCTTTATGCTGGGGACAAAATATAGTGAAAAAATGGGGGCAACCTACCTTGATGCTCAAGGTCAGACCCTTCCTGCTGTGATGGGGTGCTATGGCATTGGTGTCAGCAGAGCAGCGGCGGCAGCCATTGAACAAAACCATGACGACAAAGGCATCTGTTGGCCCATGCCGATTGCCCCATTTCAGATCCACATTCTTTCGGTCACGGCATCAGAAAATGTCCGTCAAGCTTCCGAACAGCTTTATCAGGACCTTTCCCAAAATGGGATAGAGGTGTTACTTGACGACCGTGAGGAACGAGGTGGAGTGAAGTTTAACGATGCAGATTTGCTCGGCATTCCTTTCCATATTATCCTTGGTGATAAGGGGCTGGCACAAAATACCATTGAAATCAAAGACCGTAAAACTGGCGAAAAGCATCACATTTCCTGTGAGAAAGCCTGTGAGTGGATAACTGCCGCAGTCAGAGCAAAGCTCGAATGTCAAAGATGATAAAAAACAGATCAAATGCAGGTTGGTTACCGATGCCCCCTCATACATGGTATAATTTGATGAGAATTAATGCTCTCTTTCCTGGGGACGACCAATGTCGAGATCTCAAACCAGGGCAGAGATAGACAAGCCCTTCTTTTCATTGACAATACATATTCCTGAATGCTAACTTTCAAGGTTTGATTTTCAAGTACAATACACTTCCTTTATTTATGACTGGCAGAGCGTATGTTGAATCAAATGAACGTGAGGGGTCTTTTATTTGATCCCTATAACAATGCCTATATTGTCATCCTGAGAGATGAACAAAATTCCGACATGCTCCCAATCTGGGTTGGGAAGGCCGAAGCCAGCGCGATTAGTTTTGCCTTAGAGCGGATCGCTCCTCCAAGGCCGATGACCCATGATCTCATGAAAACGGTGCTTGATAACATGGACGCTAAGGTCATCAGTACGGTCATTACAGATTTGAAAGACAATACGTACTTTGCCAAAATCCATCTCCTTTTTGGAGATTCCGAGTTCACCGTTGACTCTCGGCCAAGCGACGCGATTGCCGTGGCCCTTCGCACGGATGCTCCTATTTTTGCTTCCGGGGAAGTGCTCCATAAACAAAACTCAGAAGAATTGGAACGATGGCTGGAAAACCTCAAGCCTGAGGATTTTGGCAAATCAGATGTCTAGCTGATGTTCATGTGGCCATCAGAAATATTTACGATTGATAGTGAGTATGTTGGTGATGACTGAAACAAACACATTAATTCCGTTAAAGGTCCATGGAGTTTTGGTCGATCCGAATACCGACACGCAAATCGTGGTCTTACGGGATGAAAAAAATTCAGAGGTTCTTCCCATATGGGTCGGAACCGCCGAGGGAACATCGATTCGGTTGGCCTTGGAGAACGTCATCCCGCCCCGCCCCATGAGCCATGACCTTATTTGCAGCTTTGCCTCGCACCTTGGATTTTCCCTTAACAAAGTCGTGATCACGGAAGTCAAAAATAATACGTATTTTTCAACGCTGTTTCTGTCCAAAGATGACTTGGAGAAATCGATCGATTCAAGGCCAAGTGATGCGATTGCCCTAGCTCTCCGTTGTCAATGCCCCATCTACGTAACCCCGGAGGTGCTGGAACGTCGCGGGGGGGAAGATTTGGATACCTGGCTTTCCAAGCTCGATCAAAAAGGATTAGAACAAACCGATATCTAGAGATGTAATCAAGTAGAGGAAAGGAACTCTGACACTCATGCGATCTTATCAAGCTAAACCGCTGGAAGTTGAACGACAATGGTTCTTAGTCGATGCTAAAGGGAAAACCGTTGGACGCTTGGCCGCGAAGGTTGCTTCTATCCTTCGTGGAAAGCATAAGCCGACGTTCACCCCGAATGTCGATACAGGCGATCATGTCGTCATCATAAATTCCAGTGCAATTCAATTCACCAGTAATAAATTTCGTACAAAGATCTATCATCATCACACCGGTTACCCTGGGGGAATCAAAGCCATTACCGCTGAGCATCTTCATGCAAAGAAACCAACCGAAGTCCTTACCAAAGCCATTCGTGGGATGCTTCCAAAATGTACCTTAGGTAAACAAATGGCCAAAAAGCTCAAAATTTATCCTGGTGCCGAGCATCTGCATCAAGCGCAAAGCCCAACGCCTCTAAACCTCTAAATTCATCAGTTACTGTTCCAACGAAAAAAGGAGACCTATTCTCACATGGTCGATACCATTCAATACGCAACCGGAAAAAGGAAAAACGCGATTGCCCGAGCTTGGGTAGAACCAGGGCAAGGTGACATTCTCATCAACGCACGATCAGTCGATTCATATTTCCCTCGACTGACGCATCAAATCCAAATACAAACGCCATTCGAGGTCACTAAAACAGGCGGGCAATTTAATGTCAAAGCCACATTGACAGGGGGAGGCGTTTCAGGTCAGGCGGGAGCCCTTCGCCATGCGATTGCCAAGGCCTTGGCCTTATATAATCCGTCGCTGCGGGATCCCCTGAAAAAAAACGGATTGCTTACCAGAGATAGCAGGGTGAAAGAACGGAAAAAATACGGGCAAAAAGGCGCCAGAGCCAGGTTCCAATATTCCAAACGATAATTGGCCGGTTCACCATTCACGCAGAATTATGGGGGAGGCCTTCCGGCCTCCCCTTTTTTAATCCAACTTCTGTATGATGCCGTTGCCATTCCAATCTAACTGTTCACCAACTATCGGTTGGCCCAAAGGAAATTCATTTCACAATAGGTATCCTGCTCAACCTTTCTCCCCCTCAATCAACTTTCTTGAAAAATGCCCATGGATGGAAAAATTCGTGTCGCGGTAATTGGAGCCAGCGGCTATACAGGTGGAGAATTACTTCGATTACTCACTCTCCACCCTCAGGTCATACTGACCCGTGTGGTAGCGTCTGAAAAATCTGAAGGCCTCACTGTCGCTTCGTTACTTCCTCATCTTACGAAGATTTATGACTGTTCATTGTCTTCATTGAATGTCGACTCGATCGCCAAGGAAGTTGATGTGGTTTTTCTCGCGCTTCCTCATACGCAATCCCTGCAACCAGTAGCCGATTTTCTCTCACAGGGAAAACATGTCATTGACTTGAGTGCCGATTATCGTCTTCAAGATCCGATGGTATATGAGCAATGGTATCAAACACCCCATACCTTCCCTAGCCTGCTCAAACATGCGGTGTATGGACTCCCAGAACTCAATCGCGCGGCTATCGCCAAGACCAATCTTGTCGCCGTTGCCGGATGTTATCCCACCGTCGCTATTTTGCAACTTGCGCCCTTTGTGGCCCAAGACCTCATTGAGCATACCTCAATTATCATTGACGCAAAGTCCGGCATTTCAGGAGCCGGTCGCACACCTGCACTGGGAACCCACTTTCCTGAATCTCATGAAGCCATTCATGCCTATAAGATCGGCAAACATCGCCATGTGCCGGAAATCGAACAGGAGTTAACACGACTGATTCCTGCTCCATCTTCAAAAACAGCGTTATCCGGTCCATCCATAATTTTCACGCCTCACTTAATACCGATTAACCGAGGCATTCTTAGCACGGCCTATGCCAAATTGAAACCTGGTATTGAGCAAACCCATCTGGATGCAGCTTATGACAGTCGGTACCGAGATGAATATTTCATTCGACTCTTTCCCAGTTCCGAGGCGGTAAATCCGAAAAATCTGCGAGGATCAAATTTTTGTGATCTCAGTTGCACCTATGATCCTCGAACGGGGTATCTCATCACCACAGGTTCACTGGACAATCTCGTAAAAGGCGCAGCCGGGCAAGCGATTCAATGTATGAATCTTATGCTAGGACTTCCCGAAACACTCGGATTGGCCGCGCCAGGCCTCTTTCCCTAAAACATTGTTAACCGGTTTCTCCTGACGAGAAGAGGATGCTCTCATGTCTAAACGCATAAAAGGCGGGATCACTGCCCCCAAAGGGTTCCTAGCCGCAGGCATTCATTCTGGAATCAAAAAGAACAAGCAGCTTGATATGACCTTGATCGTGTCAGAGAAGCCCGGACCTATTGCCGGGGTGTTCACTGCCAACAAGCTTCCGGCTGCTCCCGTGATTCTCGACCGGCTTAATCTTAAAAGAGGCACGGGTCAAGCATTCATTGTTAATAGTGGCAACGCTAACGCATTTACCGGATCGGAAGGATTGGCCCATGCCAGGGAAATGGGCCGGAGAGTTGCCGACGCACTCACAATTCCCCTTCACCATGTGTTTGTCGGATCCACTGGTGTAATTGGGGTTCCCTTACCGATGCCGGCAATACGAAACGGGATCCCCATTTTGATCTCACGTCTACGTAAGACCGGTCACCAGGAAGCTGCCAAGGCGATCATGACAACAGACACTTTTCCCAAGGAAATCGCGGTTCAAGACCGAATTGGCGGAAAAATAGTGACAATAGGGGGAATTGCCAAAGGTTCAGGAATGATCCACCCGGACATGGCGACCATGTTAGCCTATGTCACCACAGATGCAACCATTGACAAAAAAACGCTACAAACGACCTTTCGCGCTGTCACCAACCAAACATTTAACTGTATTTCTGTTGATGGGGAAACCAGCACCAATGACACGGCCTTATGTCTGGCCAACGGGGAAGCCGGAAACTTACCCATCAAAACCGGAACGACGGCGCATGGCAAATTTGAAGCCCTCTTATTTCAAGTCTGTCACCATCTGGCCCTGGAAATTGTTCGGGATGGCGAAGGTGCCACCAAAATCATTGAATTCCAGATCACGCATGCCTCCAGTGACAGGGCCGCCAAACAATGTGCCAATACCCTGGCCACCTCTCCTTTAGTCAAAACCGCTATATTTGGGACGGATCCCAATTGGGGGAGAATTGTGGCCGCATTAGGACGGGCCGGTGTCCCTGTTAAAGCGGAGAACCTTCTCATTGGATTCAATGAGATTCCCATCGTCAAAAACGGGAAAGGGCTGGGGCCTCAGGTCGAGCGCCGAATTAAACAGGAAATGAAGAAGCCCTTTCTGAAGATCCTTATTTCACTCGGAATGGGCAAAGGATCTTCCAAGATCTGGACAACGGACCTGACCTACGATTACGTAAAAATTAACGCATCTTATCGATCCTAACTCTTTTTCTCTGTTCAATTTGGAAATTGGGAATTGTCTATTATCGAAGAGGGATAGTTATTTTTTTATATGGTGGCGGGAGATTAAATCATGCAGGGTCGGGCGGCTCACTCCAAGGATGGTCGCAGCCTTGGTAATATTTCCACCTGTCTTGGCTAGAGTTTGCTCAATCACTCGCCTTTCGACCGTATCTCTGGCTACCTTCAACGTAAGCCCATCTTGACTCTCATCGGGAGGGGATAAATCTAAATCTTCCGGAGCAATTCTTGGATTGTCGGTTAGCGTCACGGCGCGACGAATCCTGTTTTCTAATTCCCGAATGTTCCCGGGCCAATGATATTGCTCGAGTGACATCAAAGCTTCCCTGGTAAAGCCGGAAATCTTCTTTTTCGCTTCTTCTGAGTAACGTTGAAGCAGCGATTTGCCCAACATCACAATATCGCCACCCCGCTCCCGTAAGGGGGGAGCCGTAATGGTCACGGTATTCAATCGATAATATAGATCTTCCCGGAAGCGGCCATCTTTCATTGCCAGTTGAAGATCCATATTGGTGGCTGCCAGGACCCTTGTGTCTACTGGAATTTCGACGCGTCCGCCGACCCGCTCGATACTTCGTTCTTGTAAAACCCGAAGCAACTTGACTTGTAATGCAGGAGAAATCTCACCAATCTCATCTAGAAAAAGCGTCCCGCCCTGGGCCGACTCAATTCGACCTGGACGCTGGAGATGGGCTCCGGTAAACGCACCTTTCTCATGTCCAAACAGCTCGCTTTCTAGCAACGTTTCGGGAATAGCCCCACAATTAATCGCGATAAAGGGGCCATCCTTTCTGTGACTTTGCTGATGAATCGCCCGAGCCACTAACTCCTTTCCTGTCCCACTTTCTCCAACAATTAAAATAGAAATATCCGAACCGGCCACTCTCCGGATGGTATCGAATACTTTAACCATGACCGGGCTGCTCCCGATAATTTGAGGAAACCCCCGTTTCGCCTCACGCTCCAGAAGTTTTTGGTTTTCTTTTTCGAGGCCGGCCAAATATCCGGCCCGCTGCAGAACAACTTTTAACACATCCAAGTCTACAGGCTTTTCCATAAAATCATATGCACCCAATTGAATAGCCTTGAGCGCATTCGCTCGATCCTGATTCCCCGTGATGACGACCACCTTCACCAAAGGATTCACCGAAAGCAATTGTTCCAAGGCAGACAGTCCCTCCGTCACCCCACCGGCATCAGGTGGCAAACCTAAATCTAAGGTGACCAGTGAGATCTTCTCTCGTTGAAGAATATCGACAGCTGCCGCACGGTGATCTGCCTCATAGATCATATAGGAGGATTGTAATCCCCACTTCATCTGTTCAAGAATTTCTTGCCGGTCATCAACCAGAAGGAGTGAAGGACGATGTGAATGTTCAGCAGGCGGATTAGACTTCATGATCACTTGTTTCTTCTGGAGTCATATTCTACTCCGACTGGAGACACACCAAAGACACTAGTACTTGCGTTATCGGCACTTTCTACGGGAAATGTAATTATCACCGTTGTGCCTCGCCCTTCCTGGCTCTCAATGTGAATGACCCCATGATGGTCCTCCACAATTCGCTTACATTGAAAGAGTCCGACACCCAATCCATTCTTCTTGGAGCTTTTGAATGGCTGAAAAATATTTTCAAGCTGGGCCGCAGACATACCACCCCCTGTATCGACCAATTCAACGATCACCTGCTTGCCATCATAGGCGGTGGATATATCTATCGTGCCTTGCCCCTGGATCGCCTGGCGGGCATTAAGAATGAGATTTAACAGAACCTGTTTGATGGCCTCCCTTTTGAGCTGAAGGACCGGGACCTCTAGCCCCGGGGAAAAAGTTGGTCGGCATTCAGGGCCGTTGACGGCCGCCAGAATGTCCTTGATCAACAAATTCACATCCACGGGCTCTGTCGGGACTTCTCCACTCAAATTTGATTCATTCGCCTGACGAGATAATTCTCCCATTAAATCGATAATTCGCTGAGACGTATTTTTAACGGTCTGCATGGCCGATGCCTGAAATTCAATATTACTCCCGTATTGTGCAGCATTCTGAGCCACCATAGATAAACTCGACGCCAAATTCTTTAAATCATGTAAATAAAAAGCCGAGAACCGATGCACGGCTTCCCATTTGGCGGATGAACTACGCTCTTCAACTAACTCAAATTGAATGAGCAGCATGGTCACATGATGCGCAATGGCTCGGAGTAAATCCAAATCATCTTGATCGTAATGGTCATGCACCGATTCCTGACTCAAGGTACAAAACCCAAGCAGTCTGCCTTGATCCGTTACCAAAGGCACACACACATGGGCGTGAGTAATATCAAGAAATTCCCTCCAATCCTCAGCCGTCCGCTGCCCCCCTTTCACCAACACGGGTTCTTGGTTTTTTTTCAATTGCTGAATAAGAGGGTGTGTTGCAGGAATAGGAATCGGCTCTGACACATTCGATGACCGATCATTCTCCGTCAATTTCCTTCGACGCCGTTCCTTTCGTATTTGATGATACCGTCCATCAACATCGAAAAGTTTCCAAATTGTGACCCGAGACGTTCCAAATGTTCGACCGAGCCACTCAAGGTATCGGTTTAAAAGCTCAGAGACATCCTGACAGGCCGAAAACGTTTCAGTCACCTCTAACCATTTCTCTCGATAATCATATTTCGCCTTAAAAAAATGACGAGAAACGACTTGCAGAAATTCGACTCGAACACGCCTGGAAAGCATGGCAACCACCAAACCCATAACGGCAAGAAACATGAGAACCATTCCCAGTGATTCCTTGACCTCCCAATCGGTTTGTTGCACCACTACGGTCACCATAGCGACAAGAACGAAATACCCACTAACACACACGACGACCAGGGAGGCGTATAGAGCCTGGTGACTGACCTGAATCTTCTGGACCACCTGCGGTCCTCGCCATCGCCTCAATCCCAGTGCCATGATAACCAGGGAACTGAACGATGCGAGTCCCCCCGCCCACACATCTTCCGGTCGCCACACCGACACCACGATCAAATGAAAGGCCTGCACGATTGATATGCAGGCCAGACCACCCAATCCAATCAGCACGTATTTCAATCGATATCGCAGAGGATCGGGAAAAGACTGAAGGATTCGTTCCAGCTGAAATATTCCCACAAAGGAGGCCAATACGATAAACCCCCAAATCATCAATCCCTCTGGTTGTCTGAATACAATTTCCCCCTCAGGATTGACCTGCATGAATCCATCTGGAGTACCCAGGATCACCATTGCTAAGAGAGCAGCTCCACACCCGATGATCTTCCACCACCCTCTGCCCAATGCCACAGAATTCGCAGAAAATTCATGTAACAATGAAAAACCGACCAGGCCGATCATGACCGGCAGCATGACCTCACCAATGAGAATAAGTTTTTTGGAGATAATGAGATGGGCTGGAAACACTTCTTGTATCCCATTCAGCCCATGGATCCAAATCATAACCGCCATCAGCAAAAATAAAGGGAAAAAATGTGCCCCATCTTTTCTCTTCACAAATATGATCGTCGCCAAAAATAGGGAAACTCCTGCCGTGAGAATAAATGGAATAGCCCACACACTCATACTGACCCTTCATACCTATTGAGAGTTAGAGACAGACACATGTTCATTTCTCGCTGCTACCAAAGGACACAGCCTTTTCGTTGTTCTGATTGATGGCCCCATGCTGGGTAACACATGTTTTACGCACTCGGGCGCACCTGATTGCATGGAAGTGGCAACCGACTACCCACGCTGGCCATCGAACCCTTTGGGTATTACGGTAAATTATCCCTTCTGGCCAAGCTCATGAGGATTCATTCACCAAGCTACTAAAGGTTGGGTAAATAGATGAAGGAATTTCTCCCAACAGGTTTCTTTGACACATCTATCACGGAAAGAGAGCCCAGGATGAAGCACCACCCTAGCCTGCCTCACAGGACAATAATCAGAAGGAAGCTGTAGTAGTTTTTTCGGAAGATGAGGAGGGGGACTGTAGGGTTCGGCCTTTCAAATCGACCTTGCCTCTCGCCTGGCAACGAAAGCTAGGGTTCGGTTCTGGTGAATAGGAGTGTTTTTAGGTTCTCCATCAAAAAAGCCTGAGCCATTCCGTTTGAGCCAATAAATTTCGTCAGCCGATAATGGGAACGTGATGCTGTCCGACGGAGCGACGTGTCTGAACTGCCGGGATGAAACTATCAGGGAAACATGGACCTTCAGCCCATTTCTGCAGGGAATCTCAAAGTATGAACGAGCAGACGACTATTTGTCGTTTTTTAAGTAGAGCGAATCGAGCACCTTCCAGACCCTATGGTGGGATAGAACCATCTTGACTGCTGTACCCAAATTATTGAAGTCCTGGTTGGCCGGTCGAATGAGACGCATCATCCTGTCTATCAGAGGGATGCAATCCATATTTTTTGAGCAGTTTATAAAAATCTGCCCGATAGCGCCCGGCAATTTGTGCCGCCTTTGAAATGTTTCCTTGGGTGGCTTTGAGCAGGTCTTGGAGGTACTCCTTCTCAAATGCCTCCTTCGCATCAGTTAATGGCTGAAGGCCACCTGGCTTGCTTTGTTCCTGAGGAGAAAGTGCAAGAAATTCTGCCGTAATGATATCTTGAGGAGACATGACGACCGCGCGTTCAATCATATTCTCAAGCTCTCGAACATTCCCGGGCCAAGGATACGTAATTAAGGCCTGCATGGCTTCCGGGGAAAATCCTTTGACGATTTTTCCGTGATGCTCTATGCTCCGTTTAAGAAAAAACTGGGCGAGGGAAGGAATATCCTCCCGTCGTTGCCGTAGCGGAGGAATCCACAAGGGAACGACGTGAATCCGATAATACAAATCTTCTCGAAATCGTCCTTCCCGGACGGCTAACTCCAAATCCTTATTGGTTGCGGCCAGAATTCTCACATCCACCTTCACGGGCACTTGCCCTCCGACGGGCACCACCTCTCGATTTTGAATGGCCCGCAAGAGTTTTCCCTGTAATGACAAAGGCATTTCACCAATTTCATCTAAAAATAACGTTCCCTTGTCAGCACTTTGGATTAATCCCCGTTTATTCTGATGGGCCCCGGTAAAGGAACCCTTCATATGCCCGAATAACTCACTTTCGAACAACGTTTCTGGAATAGCTGCACAATTGACAGCCATAAACGGTTTCGAAGCTCGAGGGCTATTACAATGCAGCACGCGTGCAATAACTTCTTTCCCTGTTCCGGTTTCTCCGGAAATACAGACGGTGGTATCGGTCTTCGCCACTTGAGCCACCTGCTTCAACACCGTATGCATTTCCGCACTCCGGGCCACGACGTTTTCAAGCCCATATAATTCGTTCACCAGCAGTTGTAGGCGATGAATCTCCTGACTCATTCGTTTGGTAGTGAGGGCTTTATCAATACTCTCCAGTAATTCTTTGTCATCAAACGGTTTGGTTAAATACCCATACGCACCCTTTTTCATGGCTTCCACCGCATTAGGAATACAGCCATGCGCCGTTAAAATCAGGATTGGAAGATTCGTTTGATGCTGGTGCAATTCCTCCATCAGATCCAAGCCATCAGCATCCGGCAATCGAAGATCCAAAATGGCAAAATCATAGGGATCTTCCTGGACCCGACTCAACGCATCCCCTCCGGAACCACACGCCGTCACCACAAACCCCATGGAATGCAGGCGCATTTTCAGGAGGGTCAGTAAACTTGGATCGTCATCAACAACAAGAATTCGTTCATCAGCCATCGCAATACCTCTATTTTTTTCCTTCACCTTCATGTGGTAATTCTTTCTCCTCGGCTCTTTCGAGTTTGGGGGTTGGGGCCATTTTTTCAGACGGGCGGGTCGGTGGGGCCTTCTCCCGAATTTCCTGATCGATACGGCGTAAAGCCTCTAATTGATTCGTCAGTTCTTGAACTTTTTTCTCACTGGACTTCAGTTCCTGCTGCACATCCTGGCGGAGCGCCTGCTCCTTTTTTAATTGTTCTGTTTGTTTGGAAAGATTCGAGAGTGCCTGATTCAATTCGTCGACAGCTTTTTCCCGGTTTGTCAATTCTTGCTTCAGTGCGTCAACCGAATCTGCTTCCAATTGACGACTTAATTCATGGACCAGTAATTCTTTATTCACTATTTCACGAACCAATCGTTTCGTTAAGCCTTCGGAAGCAATCCCTCCTCCCGGAGCATTCAATACGTCCAACAACCACAACCAAAATCGACTCTCACCCGCCAAAACGCTATTGGGATTGGAGGCCACCACTTTTCGAAAATGCAGTGCGGCTAATTCCCTATTTTCATATAATGCGACGACTCCGCGAAGAAAATGAACCGCACGGCATTCATCTTCACTTTTACACGTACTCAGCTTCTTTTCCTGATCATCTGCAATGGCCCGAAAAAATGGAATATCTTCAGGATCAGGAGTTAACACCGAGGATATCGCAGAGTAGCCGGTTGAACCCGATTGAGCCATGGCAGAAGAATTCCAATTGATGAGGGTCAACCCACCCCATTCAAGAAAATACAGGACCATTACGGACCCCAAAAACACCAGGATGAATAACTCAATTTTTTTGCGTGTCAATGGGCATTCCCCGTATGTTTTCGTTTGGGAATGGTAAAATGCAATGCCGTCCCGGTTCCCAGAATACTCTCAGCCCAGATTTTTCCACCATGGGCTTCGACGACCCGCTTCGCCAAAGCCAGCCCGATTCCACTCCCCACATACACACGGCCTTCTTGGGTTTTCCCCTGGTAAAATCGTTCGAAAATATGAGGCAAATCAGCTTCGGGAATTCCCGGTCCCGTGTCAGACACGGAAAATTGCAGCCCTTCTCCGCTACTATCCGGCCTTGATCGAATCAACACGGTCGTTCCTTCAGGACTAAATTTAATCGCATTTGATAAAAGGTTTTCCAACACTTGTTCCATCCTTGGCCCATCCAGATCATAGAACCTCACCTTGTTCTGAAACAAATCGAGAGTCAGATGAATATTTTTTCGTTCTGCGAGAAATTTGACTTTTTCTGTCGACCGGACGACCAAACGATTTAAGTCGGTGGGACTAAAATTGTAGGAGACCATGTCGGCCTCCATCCGGGATAAATCTAAGAGATTCCCAATTAGATGATTGAGCCGCTGACTACTCTCAGAAATAATGGTGAGCGTTTCGCGCTGGTCTTTCGTCAGCGTTCCAGGAATTCCATCCAGCAAAAGCTGCGAGCCCTCACGAATGGACGTTAACGGGGTCCGTAACTCATGAGAAATATTTGCCAGGAATTCCGACTTCATTTCATCTAACTTTTGTAGTTTTTCGCCCATCCAATTTACCTGGCCCACCAGTTCACGTAACTCCTGTGGAACAGAAAGGGAGATCGTCCCTCCAAATTGACCTTGTCCAATTCTGCGGATTTGAGCTTTGACTCGTCGAAGAGGCCGAAGGATACTATAGCTGGCGATCCCGGCCAAGCCAAGACCTAGAACCAACGCCATCACCAGAAGCTGTTTCGTAATTTCCTGGGCCTGCACCGAACGAAGATGGGAATCCTTGAGAATCGCACCGACACTGGCTTCCTGAGCAGTAATATAAGCATTAATGGATTGGGTTATGGCCGTAATCAAGGTATCCCGGTTTTGCTCATAGCTGGCGATAGCCTGAGGAGAACGGTCGGCTTGTTCAACGCCAACACTCAAAAATAAGGTATGAAATTCTTCATGAAGTTCTTTGGTTTTTGCAAGGGCTTCCAGCGTACTGCCAGGGTTTTCCTGTTCCTGGAGCGCCTTTAGGGTTTTGCGAAAATTCTCAGCCTCCTGAAGAAAATCTTTCAGAAGAGTGGTATCCCGAAGCACCAAATATTGCTTATCACTTTTTAATTGCGCATATAGACTGGTAATGAGTCGCTTGGCCGTCTCCACAGCTGGAAAGTGATGGGTTGCTAACTCAGCGCCTAATTCCGTTAAGGCACGAAATTGATGGAGAATATATAAATTCACGCCTACCACCAACGCAAGGATTGTCAGGTACCCAAGGGTTAATCGCCAAAATATAGATAGACGTGTCAACATTTTTAAACCACCAAAACGAAGAGAAACATTTCAACAAAAGTATCTGTATTTATGGACTCTAGTCGGAGTGAAAAAATTTTCAAACAAACTGTTTTTGTTCTCTCCATTGCAAATTCAAGGATTCCTCCTTTTTCAGCTAGACCAAGGAACTTTCACATAAAAGTTGGCTACGTAGCAATGCTGAATTCTATTTCCTACATGAGATTGAGTAATCCTACACCAGAATTCCAATGTTTTATGAAGGTTCTGGAAAACTACCCACGAATTTTTCGTTTTATAAACAATCCGATAGGTTGGGCAAGATTTCGATGGTCCCTATATTGCATATGCCACCGTAGCAACCATAATAATATAGGAACCCGTCCATTCCATCAAAAGGTTACTTCTTCAATAAATACTTCTGTCTGATGAAAATTTTGATATTGGCATTTTATTTATAGTGATAATAACTTTACCTCATTATGGATCTCCCAAAGTCGCCGCCCCCAAATTTATCCATCTTCATAGTTTTTCATTATCCTCCCCCTAAGGATTGAAAACATCTTCCCGTTTTCTTAGGTAGTACTTGGAAGATCAGGTTTTATTGCTGAAACGAATATTTTGCCTTGTCTTGTTCCTCCTTGGAGGGATTTGAGTAAAAGGACAGCTATCGTTTTTCACTCAGATCGAAACGACACTTGAGGAACCGACTTAAAAACAAGCATGTCCGAGAGGAAAGCCTAAATCGAAAGAACAATAATTTTTAAAAGTGGAGCTCCCCCCAGCAAGCTGAGAGGTATACTCCGCTGTTTCTTAGGATATGGAAAAAGTCTACCAAAAACAGGAGATGAATAATGAAATACCCATGCACCTTCCCTTTATTTAGAAAAAGCCTCCTTACAAAAAAATTTAAAAGCCCGATTTTTCAACTAGAGCAAACCTTTGAACGGTTTCCCAAAAATGTCGTAGAGGCTTTTACAAAATCCATCGATGGCCTAACTTCTTGCAACTCCCAAAAAATTTCGTTTTACATTCTCTTGTTAGCATTGATAACCGTCATACCTGCCTCTCCGGTTTTTTCAGCTAACGTTTCGGTGACCTGGAACAAAAACACCGAATCGGACTTAGCAGGATACAAAATTTACAAAAGGACGCTTCCCTCTCTAGATTTTGGACAACCCACATTTTCAGGTATGCCCAGTAATCCGTCCTCACCCTCAACGACCGTAACGGGACTTTCTGAGGGAAAAACCTATGGATTTATTGCAACCGCATTTGATACGTCCGGAAATGAAAGCGCCCCTTCCGCTGAGAAACAAATTACTGTACCCACCGGCACGCCACCACCGCCCTCATCACTGAACATTTCGAATCTGACCGTCGCCAGTGGGAAAACCTATGTGGTACCCTCCTCCGGTCTTCAAGCTGGAGGCACGGTCTATATCGACCGCTCCTATACTTATACAACGGTCCCTACTCTCGTACAGGGAGCCACGTATATCCAAACCGCCAACAATGACAAAGCAGCGACCAATACCAACTTCCTCAGCTTTACGGTCAATCAATCCGTGTCGGTGTATGTCGCCCATGGCGATCGCATTACCCCGAAACCTGCGTGGTTGAATACCTTTACCGATACCGGCACAAATCTGGTGACCTCGGATACAACCCTTAGTCTGTTTGTGCGGACCTTTTCTGCGGGGACCATTACCCTCGGGGGTAATGTCAGCAGTGCCAATGCCGGAAATAGTTTGAGCATGTATTCCGTTATCGTCAAACCAGATAGCGGTTCCCCAACGGACACCACTGCACCCACGGTTACGCTCACGGCCCCCAGCGCAGGCACCGTCTCCGGCACGGTAACGGTCACGGCCAGCGCCAGCGATAATGTCGGCGTCGCGGGCGTCCAATTCCGTCTCCAGGGCGCCAACCTCGGGGCTGAAGATACCACCAGTCCCTATAGCACCAGCTGGAATACCACCACCGTGCCCAATGGCTCCTACACCCTCACGGCCATCGCCCGCGATGCCGCAGGCAATACGAAAACCGCCACATCTGTCACAGTCACCGTGAGCAATACCACCACACCTCCCCCGCCGCCCGCAGACACCACGCCACCGACAGTCACCCTGACAGCCCCTGGTGCGGGCACCGTCTCCGGCACGGTGACAGTCAGCGCTAGCGCCAGCGATAATGTGGGTGTGGCCGGCGTCCAATTCCGCCTCCAGGGAGCCAACCTCGGGGCTGAAGATACCACCAGTCCCTATAGCACCAGCTGGAATACCACCACCGTGCCCAATGGCTCCTACACCCTCACGGCCATCGCCCGCGATGCCGCAGGCAATACGAAAACCGCCGCCTCCGTCACGGTCACGGTGAGCAATTCCAGCACGCCCCCGCCTCCCACAGCACTGAATATTTCGAACTTGACCGTCGCCAGTGGGAAAACCTATCTGGTACCCTCTTCCGGTCTCCAAGCTGGAGGCACGGTCTATATCGACCGCCCCTTTACCTATACGACCGTCCCTGCTCTCGTGCAGGGAGCGGCATATATCCGAACTGCAAATGACGACAAGGCAGCGACCAATACCAATTTCGTCAGCTTTACGGCCAATCAACCCGTAGCCGTGTATGTCGCCCATGACGTGCGAATCACCACGAAGCCTTCATGGTTGACCAACTTTACGGATACCGGCACAAATTTGGTGAACTCGGATACGACCCTCCGGCTGTTCGTGCGGTCCTTCCCCGCCGGCACCATTACCCTCGGGGGCAATACTAGCGGAGGATGTTGCAGCATGTATTCCGTCATCGTCAAATCAGATGGCGGCAACTCAGGGGACACCACCGCACCCACGGTTACACTCACGGCCCCCAGTGCGGGCACCGTTTCCGGCACGGTGACGGTCAGCGCCAGCGCCAGCGACAATGTCGGCGTGACCGGCGTCCAATTCCGCCTCCAGGGCGCCAACCTCGGGGCTGAAGATACGACCAACCCCTATAGCACCAGCTGGAATACCACCACCGTGCCCAATGGCTCCTACACCCTCACGGCGATCGCTCGCGATGCCGCAGGCAATACAAAAACCGCCACCGCCGTCACGGTCACCGTGAGCAATACCACCACACCTCCCCCGCCGCCCGCAGACACCACCCCACCGACAGTCACGCTGACAGCCCCCGGTGCGGGCACCGTCTCCGGCACGGTGACGGTCAGCGCCAGCGCCAGCGACAATGTCGGCGTGACCGGCGTCCAATTCCGCCTCCAGGGCACCAACCTCGGGGCTGAAGATACGACCAATCCCTACAGCACCAGCTGGAATACCACCACCGTGCCCAATGGCTCCTACACCCTCACGGCGATCGCCCGCGATGCCGCGGGCAATACGACCACCGCCGCTCCCCGTACGGTCACGGTGAGCAATACCAGCACGCCACCTCCGCCCTCAACGTCAAGTATTCAAGTCAACTTTCAACCGGCCAATGCCACGGTGCCTTCCGGCTATCAAAAAGATGACGGCAGTGTCTACACCAGCAGCCGGGGATATGGCTGGACCAACGGCGGCAATACCATGCGCGAGCGTAACACCAACAGTGACCAACGCCTGGATACCTTCGTCCAATTAAAGCCCGAGGAAGCAAATACCTGGCGTTATGATATGCCCAATGGAAACTACACCATTACCTTGGTAAGTGGCGATCCCGATTATGCCCTAAGCCCCCAACGCGTCACCGTCGAAGGGAAGGTGGTCATTGACAATCTTGGCACATCCACGCCAAATACTTTTATAACCATCACCGACGTTCCCATCACCATTGCTGATGGCGCCTTGACCATTACCCTTGGCCCCAGCAGCAGCAATAGCAAGCTCAACTATGTCCAGGTCAAATCTTCTAACACACAGTAATCTTTGAAAGGGAGAGGAGCACCCATTGTTACCGGGTAGGCCACCGATAAAAACCCTAGTGGCAGTTTAAGCAACTCCATTAGGGATTATCGGAATTTCCTGAGCCTACTCGATAGAAGTAACATCACCATAAACGGAACCATGGCCTAACTGACCATAAATGACCAGACTGCCTGGGATGACATCGTTCAGTGGATCTATCTCTATGGTGGAGCGAGAGAGAAAAACCCTTAATAGCGTAAATGTGCCCAACCGTTAATTCACATGCAGTGGGACCAGGAATGCGGAAGTAACAGTGTCAGCCGAGAGGACAGTTACACCTAAATCCATACCATTTGATCTGATCGCTGGAGAGCATGTATTTGTGACTTACAGCGTGCTCTCGATGAAAGGAACGGTCATTTAATTCGGAGGGGCAATCCAGTCTAGAAGATAGAGGGAACGGACCCTACATCCGTATTGATAAAGAAAATCTTTCAGTAACAAGAATCGGGTTCAAATCATAAATGCCTAACGTTTGGAAATGATTGACTAATGGAATTTGAAAACCATTTTTTTAGCCTGCAAAGCCCCATAGCTCCCTGGGGAGGGCTCATGAAGTTTCCCACTTTTTAAAGGATAGTAAGAAGTTCAAGATCCTGTGTTGCCTCAAATCCCCCTATTAATTAGGTTGCTGGGAATGATTCCCCCAGCTAAAGATTTTTTTTATTTTACCGACAACAAAGAAGTTACGGAGGGGTGACTCGAAAGATAGAATTCTGTCTCCGAAAGTCATCTAATCTTTTTAGAGTAAAACACAAATTTTCTCAAATCCATCCGATGATGATTACCAATGGAGGAAAATAATGATGCGCCTTTTCCGATCACGGCAAGCGGTGCTGTTTGTGATATCCAGCCTAATTACCCTAGGTCTCAATTCCTTCAGCCCCACCCTTGCATCAGGTACAGCCCTGGGGGACCTGGCCAATTCCATGCAACCCGGTACCTTTAAAACTTTACAAACGAATGGATTCAGCAACGGGGCTATATTGGCGCCAAGTGGGCCTTCAAATTTTATCACCATGTTTAGCGACAGCGCAGAGTGGGACCCCAAGTATAAAACCGTTCATTTTATTGGTGCGTCGCACGACAATAGCCTTACCACCTATGTGCGATACGCAGATTCCACTAACTCCTGGGCCACGATTCCAACTCCTATACCAAATGGCACCCTCCACGGTTATGACCACAATGCTGTCAACACAACCACTGGTGATTTTTTTCACAGACCATTTAATAACTCCACCATTCATAAATTCAGCCCATCAAATGGGACATGGTCACAATTCTCCTTACCAGAATCCAATTTTCAAATCACCGGAGGGCTCGAATTTTTTCCAGAAATGAACAGTTTGGTGTATGTCGATTCTCACATTGGAGTCTGGACCCGTCACCTCGGCACCGGATCATGGACCAAAAGAAGTAATGCCCTTCCAATGGGGTCTTACCATACATTTATTGAATACAATCCGGTACATAAGGTTGTTATATTTGGCGGTGGCCAAAATGACAAAACGGTCTACAAAATGGATTCTGGGGGTTCCATCACACGGATGGGAGATGCTCCAGTTGGTTTGGGAGTGGGAACCGATGAAAGTCGAGTATCGGTAGATCCAGTCAGTGGTGATTATATTGTGTTAAAGTCGGATAGAAAAATGTATGCCTATAACGTCGTAAAAGATCAATGGACTACCCTTGGAGTCACTTACCCCTCCGGCAACCCTGCTTGGGGAACTATCGAAGCCTCAATAGCCACTTATGGAGTCATTATGTTTATACATTATGACTTCAGCAATTCCGCTGTGTACTTGTACAAACACTCCTCTGGAGGGGGAGGTGGAGGGGGAGACACGATACCACCAGCAGCGCCACAAAATTTAAATTTGACTGTGCAATGAGTTACCAATACAAAGCCAGCGAAAATGATTCGGTGGTAAAGAAATTAGATTCTTCACCAAATGTTAGGTAAACTTGCACACCAAGGGGCAGAGCTTCTCAAGAATCTTTAAGGATAATTTTGGGGGAATATGTCCTCCCAATGAAAGCTTCCCCGTCAAGCGGACAGTTGCAGGGTAGAGTTTCCCAGCGGTGATTTCTGATAGAGTCACGAGGCTATCCGGGTAAAACGTCATGGAGGTCGGTATTCATTATGGACACCCACGCGACGAGCCATGATCTCCCGAACGCCTTCCAAAATCCGAAATAAATAAAGATTGAATACTTCATTCCAACAGGTACGATTAAACCGCTCCATAAAAGCGTTCTGCGTGAGGGTGGCCGGGTTGAATGTGATAGATCGGCACACGATTGTCCCTCCCGTGGTCTTGGAGGCGCTACACGAGGACCTCTGGTACCTTAACCACCCGAATCCTATGCGGTGACTCTCGTGATTCCTTCAACAGGTCGAGGACTAGAATGACCCGCTCGGCCAGAAGGGAGGTACAAATTTCAGTGGATAAGGTCTCCCAATTCAAGTCATCAATGATTTGAAGGCACGAAACCGCGCGGCGTGGTGCAGGACATCGCCCATGAAATCGGCCGCGCACACAGAAATGGTCCCCGATTTTTAGACAGCTCGATAAGTGCAATTTCTGCCTGTCATTATGCCGCCGTCTTTTCCTTTGTTTCCCCAAAATACACGGCATCCGGTGTCTGGCGGTTGAGCGTTTGATGCCGCCGTTGGGCATTATAGAATTGAAAGTAGCAATTTAGACCTGCGCGTAAATCGGCTGGAGTTTCATACGCCCGCAGGTACACATCCTCATACTTCACGCTGCGCCATAACCGTTCAACAAACACATTGTCGACCCACCGGCCTTTGCCATCCATACTGATGTGAATATGGTGGGCCCGTAGGACCTTCGTGAAAGCCTCACTGGTGTATTGGGCTCCCTGATCGATGTTAAAGATCTCCGGGGGGCCGTAGCGCATGAGGGCTTCTTCCAGGGCGGCAATACAAGGTTCGGCATCGAGCGTATTCGACACGCGCCAGGCCAGCACGCGGCGAGAATACCAATCCATGATCACTGTCAGGTACATGCCCCCCCTTCGCCATCGGCACATAGCAGATGTCACTCGCCCACACCTGATTAGGCCGATCAATAATGAGGCCGTTGAGGAGATAGGGGTAGATTTTATGCCCGGCCCCTGGTTGACTCGTGCGCGGCTTCGGATAGACGGCCCGGAGGCCCATCTGCCGCATCAACCGGCGCACCCGCTTCCAATTCACCCGTTCCCCTCGCTGCCGGAGTTCTTCGCACAGACGCCGACTCCCACAGAACGGCCAGCGCTTACAGGTCGAGCTTTGGTCTTCCCCCGGTTTCACGGACAGGTTAAAGAAGACTGTTGAGAGTATTGCTCCATAAAACTTCTGGGCGCCAGTCCTTGGGTAAAGGAGTGGCTCCGTCGGTGGTTATAAAAACGCTCGATGTAATCAAACACATCAACACGAGCTTCCGCCCGAGTTCCGTATTGCCGTCAATGAACCCGTTTGCGTTTCAATAAGCCAAAGAAACTCTCCGCCACCGCACTGTCATAACAGTTCCCCACGCCGCTCATGCTACTCACAATCCCATTTGCCTGCAGGAAGGCTTGAAACTCCTGGGCGGTATACTGTGTGCCACGGTCCGAATGGAGGATCACCGTCTCCGAACTCCGTCGTTGCCACACGGCCATCAGGACGGCTTGCATGACCAAGTCACGCGTGAGCCGGGGTTGCATCGACAAACCGATGACTTGTCGAGAAAACAAATCCATGACCACCACCAAGTAGAGCCAGCCTTCTTGCGTGGGAATATAAATAATATCGGTGACCCATTTGGTATTTGGAATCGGTGCGGTGAAGTCCCGAGCGAGCTGATTGGTGATCCCAGCCGGGCGCTCTCCGGATTTCCGTCGCTTCCAGCACTTGGGAGCGGGAATGCCCCGCAAGCCCTCTCGGCGCATTAACCGAGCAATGCGATGTTTGCCACACCCTTCGCCTTGTTGGCGCAGGATCTGCCAGATCTTTGTGCTGCCATAGACCCCATCACTCGCCGCATGCAGAGTGCGAATAGCCGCCGTCGGACGTTGACAGTCTTGCGCCCACGGACTAGGAGAACGGCGCTGCCGCGCGTAAAAGCCACTTGGGGAAACCCGAAGCAACCGACACATCACCCGCAGGGGAAACATGGTGCGACAACGTTGGATCATGGCATCTCTTACCGTGAGGTCTTGGCGAAGAACGCTGCCGCTTCTTTTAAAAAATCCCGCTCTCGAGTCACGAGGGCTAATTCTCGTTTGAGGCGGACCAGTTCTGTGACCTGTTTTTTGATAGTGAGACAAAAATGGGCTATAAGGTGAGTCGTTCTCACAAGGAGGGAACGACATGGAGAAGCGCAGTCGCCGAGTCTTCACCCCGAAACAGAAGTTTGCAATGTTGAAAGACATTGAGCTGTGTCCCACCGTCAAGGAGGGGTTGGAGAAACACCAACTCTGTCACTCGGTGTATCAAAAATGGAAGCGACAATTGGCGGTGGGCGTGCGAGCCTCCCTGCGGAACACGAAACCGCTGAAAGCTCCGGACCTTCGGCATCTAGAGACCGAAAACAAGACGCTTAAGGCGATCGTCCTCACGCAGTCCTTGATCATCAGTGAGTTAAAAAAAGAGATGAACTGGGACTGAAGGGGAGAGGACGACTGATGGACACGCAGAAAATGGCGACTCTTGAGACGGTGGAGGAGGCCCGACGGAACGGACGACGAGTGGGCGACGTATTGGCGACCTTAGGGATCAAACGGGCGACCTCTTATCGATGGAAGAAGAGGGCGAGCCAGGGATCTTCTTCTTCCTCCTCCTCTCGTCGGGTGTCTTCCGTACTCCCGACAGAGCAGCACTGGATTGACGAGGTGAAAACGGCGCATCCCACCTATCGACATCGGCGGATACAGGGGGTGTTGCAGGCGGCGGGGCGCTCTGTGTCCGCGTCCACGGTTTATCTTCATCTGAAAAAACGGGACCAGGTGGAGCCGTATAGCCGGCGGGAAGCCCCCTGGAAGCAGCCGCGCTACGAAGTCCGGCAGCGGAATCTCTTGTGGGGCAGCGATTGGACGAGGTTGAGCATTGGGTATGTGCGGTGGTATCTGCTGACGATCATTGATTTCTTCTCTCGCTATCTCATTGCCTTCGCGGTGGTGCCCACCGTCAACGCCTCCCATGTTCAGGCACTCTATCGGCAGGGGTTACGGGCGCAGGGAATCCCGTTGCATGCCGCCCAGAAACCCGCGCTCCGGGTGGATCGGGGGTCGCCGAATATGGCCTGGGTGACGCAAGCCTTCTTTCAGCAACTTGCAGCGGACCTCTCGTTTGCCCGGGTACGCCGGCCCACCGACAATGCCATCACGGAACGGTTTTACGGCAGTCTGAAACAAGAAGAAGTATATATCGTCGGCAATTATCCGGATGAGCGCGCCGCCCACCACGAGATTGGGCAGTATATTGCCCGCTACAATCATGACCGCCCGCATCAGGCGTTGATGAACTTTACGCCCGCGTATGTGCATCAAATCAATAATAAAACACGGGTATTCCAGGAACGACAGGCACTCAAGCAGACCGCGCGAGACAGACGCCGCGCCTACTGGCTTCAGACCCCATACCCCCTTCAAGACGGTGAAACGAACGAAGGGTTCAGTATGGACCAGGGGGCGATCGTGGAATCTCGGGCAAAGATGGAAGACGATTTGCAAAAAGAGAAGGAGCAAAAATTCACATTTCAGCAAGAGGGAGCAATCTCCCCCACTAAGGACTCACCACATACGCTCATTTTGTTTCATTGAGAAAAAACTGGACATTGATCGTGGGGCGTCCCCGGTCCAGAAAAGGCTTTGCACCCTCGCTGGTTTGCCTCTCGGCACCACCGCCTCAACATCGCGGCATTGATGCCCAAATCCTTCGCCACTTGGGTAAGGGCGCTTCCACCCTGCTTGGTGAGCTTGATGGCCTCCTGCCTAAACTCTTGGCTGTACTTTCTCCGTTGCTCCATGACACACCTCCTTGCCTAGTATGAGGCTTTTTCGATGTGTCCGTAAAATCAGGGGAAGACCACTTCAACACCGAGACTATTGCGTAAATCGGAAGCGCGTGCCGCGCCTCATGCGACAGATGGGGCTCCGAGCGGTCTTTCCCAAACCACGGACCAGTCAGGCTGGCAAAGGGCACAAGATTGATTCCTACTTACTGAACGGTCTGAGCATTGATCGTGCTAATAAGGTCTGGGCGAGTGACATCTGTTATATCCCGATGGCGAAGGGGGGTCATGTACCTGACAGTGATCATGGACTGGTATTCGCGACGCGTCTTGACCTGGCGCGTTTCGAATACGTTGGACACTGAGGCCTGCAGGGAGGTCTTGCAAGAAGCCCTCAGGTGTTATGGAGTGCCAGAGATTTTTAATACCGACCAAGGAGCCCAATATACCAGCGAGGCCTTAACCACAGTGCTCAAAGCCCATGGAGTGCAGATTAGTATGGATGGCAAAGGTCCGTAGGTGGACAATGTCTTTGTGGAACGCCTCTGGCGTAGCGTGAAGTACGAGGATGTGTATCTAAGAGCGTATGAGACCCCCGCCATGCTGCGGGCGGGTCTGACACAGTATTTTCAATTCTACAATGCGGAATGCCCTCATCAGACATTGAACCGCCAAACACCCAATGCGGTCTATTTTGCTGATTTCAAGACGAAGCAGGTGGCATAACGAAAGACAGAAATTTCACTTATCGACCTGTCCAGAAATCAGGGTCCACTTCTATCCTTGAGCGCTTGAGTAAAGCGTTCACTGGTATATTGGCTGCCTTGATCGGTGTTCATGATGGTTGGACAGCCATATTGCTCAATCGCCTCCTCCAAGGCATCCATGATAAATTCCACATCCATCGTCACCGATACGCGCCATGCCAGGGCTCGGCGACTATACCAGTCCAGGATCACGGTCAGATAGACAAATCCATGGGCCATCGGGATGTAGGTGACATCTGAGGCCCACACCTGATTGGGGCGCGTAATGGACAAATTCCTGAGTAAGTACGGGTATACCGCGTGTCCTCGATGCGCCTGAGTCGTCCTGAGCGGGCAATAGAGCGCCTCGATGCCCATACGCTTCATCAGTGTTCTGACATGCTTCCGCCCAACGCGGAAGCCCTCCAATCGCAGCAAATCTCTCAACATCCGCGAACCAGCGAACGGATGTGCCAGATGCAGTTTATCCAGACAATGCAGCAAGGACAGTTCATTCTCATTGAATGGCACGGGTTGGTAGTAAAGACAGCCTCGAGACAATCCGAGTGCCTTGGCTTGGTGCGAGACGGGGAGTTTGTGGGTCCGGTCGATCATGGCTTTACGCTCAGCAGTCCGGCCTTGCCGAGCGCCCCTTCTAAAAAATCATTCTCCAGCGTCAGTTGCCCGATCTTCGCATGCAGGGTTTTGATATCGACGGCAGGAGGCGTCTCGCGCCGCTTCTCATCGAAGGCTCCGGGGGCATGCTCCAGGAGCTGTGCTTTCCATTGCGCGATCTGGTTTGGATGGACCTCAAATTTCTTCGCCAACTCGGCGGTGGTTAAATCACCCTTCAGGGCCGCCAGCGCCACGTTCGCCTTGAACACGGGGTTGTGATTGCGTCTGATTCGTCGACTCATGATAAGCTCCTGTGAATGAGGTGAAAATGATTGAAACAGGTTTACTTATCCACTTAAGACGGTGTCAAATTGTCCGGGGCCACCTCTGTATGCAGGAATGAATAATGAGCGATCAGGCCTCGGGATCTTTCCTCCTGCTCCGCCATGCTCAGAGCCCGACGAAATCGGCGTCGGGGCACCGAAAAGTTCTGCCATGACCGAAGACGCCCGGGTGGACCGACCCCGCAGGCTTGTCCCGATTCCGTCCGATGCGCTAAGGGACTGGCCCTATTTCCATGGTTCCCCAACCGTGGCTTTCTGCGCCGCTGACAATTCGGAACAGCCTACTTGGGCCCTACCCTACACTCTCTATAGCAAAAAGTTTCAACATGGTGTGGCACTGATCGGTTAGACTTAAGATCGGCGTGTCTAAACCTTATTCAACAATCGAATCCAGAAGTTTGGCAAACTCCGCAGTCCTGGCTTGCCGAGAATGTTTGATGACTTCCATTTTGTTTGGGATTGGGGCGTGACCTTCGCTAATCAAAGAGAGAAATTCCGCAAGCCCGTGCATAATTTGCTCCTTGCAATCTAAGGGAACAATCGTTCTGATACCAGCGTCGGCCAACACATTTGCAGTATCCCCTCTTGGGTCAGTTAGCGCAAAAATAGGGCGACCAGCCCGAAGGTATTCATAAAGTTTGGCTGGAATTTGATGATTGCAGCTTGATCCTTGAAATAACAATAATCCATCACAATGCAACATTTCATGGAGAGCATCCTGGTAGGGTACGGCGCATTCAAATAGTACGATATCATCAATTCCAAGGTTCTGCACATGGGAACGATAAAACTCCTCATTACCACTGGCCCGTAGGATAATCTTTAAATTCGATCGGGAAATTATTTGCCTTTGCTTGAGATCAGCCAAAGAGGAAAAAAAGGGAAGCGGATTTCGTTCAGATGTGTAAAGTAGCCCGCTATGGACGAGAACCAGAGGTGTCTTGGAACGGTTGGTGAGAACAAACGCTTTTTCAATGGCGTGGAAAGTTTCTTCATCATACCCATTACCAGTAATCACCAATTTGTTGGAAGGTACAGATGGAAAGCGATCTGCGTACATTCGACGTGTCCCTGGAGTTGTGAAAACAGCCGCTTGGCAGCGTTTTATCGTCATGCGTTCTATTATTTGGCAGGCCTTTCGTATTGTAGGGTCAGTGGGATAGTTGTCTTCGGTCATGGAATCTCGGAAGTCTGCAATCCAAGGAATTCGACAGAGAGAAGATAATGTCAGGCCGATCAGATGGGCTGTGGCGAGAGGGTAGGTTGACCAGAGAACATCCGGCTGATGTTTGCGTATAATCTGCAACCCTACATATACACCGCCAAGCCACCAACTTACCCACCGATCAGGAATTGCCAGCCACTTAGAATACGAACCGCGAAATGCCAGATGTCGAGATGAATCCAAAGCAAAAGCCCTAAAAACAGGAACAGCCTGAGGAATCTCACTTAAACTTGGGGGCAAGATGCGAGGGTAAGCACGTGTATGGGCAGTTAAAATTAATGGTTGCCAATGATGGTTAAGAAGTTCCCGAGAAAAAGTAAGTGTTCTTTGGATACCACTACTTCCAAAAGAAGGAGGGTAATGAAATGCGATCATCAAGAGCTTTTTCAAATCTACCTCAATAAATAGTATAAGGCTCTTCCGTAAAGGTTAACTGGAAACCAGTGGCGGATAAATTGTCTTTACTGGTGAAGGATCAGAAGTAACCAAGTTTTCTACCGTCCTTGTAGGGAGGGATTGTGATGGTTAATAGAGAATGAAACCTCGGAGGGGTGTTGGGTCAAAGCCGAACGCGTCTTAATGCTTTTCATAATAATAATGATACCCACCAACTGATAGAAAAGATCGAAATACGCCGTGTCTAAAAATGTTCCGGCAATCATGTACGCGATAAGGCCAAGTTGTACCATGTTGATGTAGGGAATTATCCAGTCATTGGCTCTCCCCCAACGACGAAGTTTGCGAAGACTGATGAAACATGAAAGAAACAAGAGGATCCAAAGAATAAACCCGATAATTCCATGCTCACCGAGAATGGTGTACCACATGCTATGGCAAGACCATACTTTGTCTGTTCCGTATTTTTCTACAAACTCTGGGAAGTAAATGGGGTAGAGCTCGGGTTCGTAGAAATTGAAACCTCCACCAAAGGGCCGAGCGAGTCCAACTCGCTGACAAAATTCCCAGTTCCAAAATCGGCTTACAGCAGACCCTTCATTTTCCCATCCCACAAGGTCATCAAACCGTCCTTGCACTCTTTCGGGTGCTGACATGAGTCCCGTCGCGAGTAACCCAATCACACCAACAACCAAAATACCTCCACCGCACACTGTGAGTACTTTGCGATCGGAATAGAGTGCCATTAGGCCAGTCATAGCGGCCAGAGTCAACCAGGCTCCGCGGGAGAACGTGCATATGATGGCAGGATAGGAAAGCACCATCATGACCATCATCAGCCTTCGTAGCCATATATTCGTTTCTGTCTTGGCAAGGTAAAACAAAATTGGAACGTTGAGGGACAAGGCCAGACCTATAGCGTTGTTTGAATAGAGAAAGCTTTCTTCGGGTCCCCAAACCATGAATTGTCCACCGCTGGTTATGGCCCAGAAGCCACTTTTTAGACCATAAAATCCCAGGGAAAGCGCTATCACCCTAATTAGTAATCGTAGCCGGTGTTCTGAATTAATCAGGATAGTGGACAAAAACACCATCAACAGAATTTTTGATATATAGATGAGTTTTTCTAAGGAAGCATCGGGGTAAATCGCAAAAACGGTCGATATTCCAAAGATTCCCCATAAGGCAAATAACAGCACAGATTCTGAAGATAACGGAATTTTCTTGGACTCATTCCAGAATATAATGCCTAAAAATGTCCCTATGGCAATATACTGTGCTGAAGGAAAAAAACGGGCGAATCCCCAAGTCATACTATTGGGATTCAGAAGTGATACACATATGAATGCAAGAATTCCAAAGGTAGGACGACGAAGAGCTAAGAAGGCACAAGAGATGACAATGGCAATCAGGATGATATCCCTCATTTCTCATTGATCCTCAAACTTGCTATTCCCTTTGACCTTCTAAGAGGTTGTCGCGTAGCTCTGTCCTCTGGGAAAGGAAGTTAGGAAGAGTTGTAAACATTTTCTCCTCTGAATACCCCATGGTTTTGCCACGGGGATCTCTGCTCAATTTGAACATTGTCATAGCTAGGAGCGTTGAGTGTTCGGGGAAGCAATGCACCCGTAACGTGTATGGGTAACATTGCAGAAAATTCGGCGAAAGCCTCACAAAAGGTCTTTCATGGTAGTAATCATGCAATTCATATCCTTTTCATTCATACTTTGGTGGATAGGAAGAAGGATCAGATTATCATAAAGAAATTTTCCGTCAGGGTAATTATAAAGATTTAAAGACGGGTGTATGACACCACCCCATGTAAAAGCGGGTACACCTCTTGAGCGAAGGAGGATATGAAAATCGGTCCGACCTGGTACCAAAACTGGAACGACCCATGGACACATCCCAGGTGGAATTTCCTTGAAAAATGGGATTACTCCTGGCAGCGCTCCTTTCGTGATTGCGTCAAGCAGGTAGGCGGCATTTAAATGTCGCTTTTGTATTATTGAAGTTAGATTTATCCGTTTTAAGAGGTATTTAGAGATTTTCGACATGCCTTGGTTTACAGATCCGATCTGAAAAGATGGGCTGTCATAACTGGCAGGTACGTGTTGGAGGGAAACTTCTCCCAATCTGATGATAGCTTTACATGCTGAAGATAACATATTAAACACACGAACAATCAGTTTTTGAAAGCGAGGAACATGGTCGGCCAATAATTGTTCAAGAAGATTGATGGCCACTTTAGCTTGGGTAAAATTATTACTGTGTTCCTCCAGAAGATCTGCCGTAATGTTGGAATTGTTAATCACAAGCATACCGCCATCTTTGATAGGAAGAAATTTCCTCCAACTAAAAATACTGATATCGCCAGTACTTCCCAAAGGAATTCCGTCATCTTCACCGACCAGGACATGGGCGCAATCCTCTATTAAATAGAGGCCATGGCGCTTGGTCAGGTTTAAATATGGTGCCAGAGTCTGGGGAAATCCGAAATAATGAATCATGACAATGGCTTTGGTTTTCGTATGAATTTTTGATTCCAGATCTCCGACATCAGCCTGACAATCTCGACGTATATTGTAAAAAACAACCTTTAAGCCAAATTGAATGATCGGCTCAACGAGCGTATTACAGTGGTAGGCAGGAACAAGTACCTCATCCCCAGGTTGTAGTCGAAGTGCTTTTAGACCTTGATAGAGAGCATTTCTCGCTAAAAACCAATAAGAGGTTGGATGAGTAGGAATGGGGGACGGCAGTATAATTTGTTTGGGAAGGGAAAAGAGTGTGCTCCAAGGCAAAATAGGGTCATTTGGAAAAAGATAATCCATATTTTTATAGGCCGCTTTTCAACCCGCTATTTCCGAGACTTCTTCAAGAATGCTCAAAAAGATGACAGATTTTGTGATTCTCTGAAACGAAAAATATCCATCGAATATGGCCGGCAACATCCACCGAGATTTTTAAGGCATTCAAGACGTTTTCGTGGAATGTTTCATTAAGAGAACATTACGAGCGGATCTGGGTTGAAATATTCCACCAATGTGTTTGTCGGTATAAAAGATAGCAGCCTTAAGGGGGGGGAGGTCTTGAGGGTTTCGGGATGGCAGTGAATGTGATCATAGTGTGCACCGAATACTGTCGTCCACCATGTCGGATTCATGCGGAGGACCATACCCTAGCCCAAGGCTGGATAGAAGAATCGAACTTGACCGACTAAATTAACTCTCTGGGCCTTGCACATACTTTGCGCCGTTTCACTCAGCATGCTGCAAGTAGCAGTCACAATGTCGAGACCGCACTCCTTTGCGATTAGTACCAGTTCGGTGCTTTTATCGTATCCATCCCAAACGGCTTTTCAGAGTAGACATGTTTGCCTGACGCCAATACCCCTTGGTCAAGTGAAAGCGGCTGTGTGGATTGGCGAGGTCAATGACTGTTTCGATGGAGGGGCAACAGTTGCCTTCTTGAAAGCTCTAAAAGCCTCGCACCGTGGAATTTTGCAAATGCCGAGAGCCCCTCGGCCTGATTGTCGTAAGCTCCAGTAAGCCGGAGCGCGACGTACTCGCCCAACATGATCATGTATAAGTCCGTGACGTCACTGTATCCAACAATAGCAATCCACATCGGCTCTGTGCGTCGGCTTTCAGAACGCCGTGCGTTCCGGAATAATTCGAGTCCTTTCATCATCAGTCTCTCAGTAGAGTTTGAAAAATACGGCATGAATTTCCATGGTGTGCCATTCCCAAGCCCAGCTGGCTTTGAGAGAATTAACTGGTTTCACTTGGTGCGAACTGTATCTTTTTATTCTCTCGGTTCACCACATCTGGACCCCGATCACCGTCCTTTCTCTGACGAAGTTGCCCCAGCACTGCAAACATTGTATAGCTATTGTGTGTAATTCCCCATTGGAATCGTCCAGCATAATTGACGCCTTATAGTTCTCGAGTCCGTCGTCAATTACTCCGGCACGGTCCAAATACACGCCAAATAAGCATTATGCTGCCCCCCTTTAAAGTGAGACCACTTTTAAGACACAGCAGTAGCTGAAAGGGGGCAGGACATGGGATGGGACAGAACCAATCAGACCGATTGAACGCTGGACGGCGACACAACGGGCCAATTTAGTATTGCAAATTCTCAAAGGAGAAACACCGGGCCCTGAGGCAGCCAGGGCGGCATGGGCTGACGGTGGCGGAAGTGGAAGGCTGGCAGGACCAGTTCTCCGGGGAGCAAAGAATAGCTTGCGACGGCAGCCGAAAGATGGGACGCTCTCAAGGAAGAACAGATAAAGAAACTCAAACAGAAGATTGGGGATCTGATGGTTAAACATGATGTCTTACGGGAGGCGTTGAAGCCCTACCCTTTGGGGCGAGAGATGTCCGCCGCGTGAAGGTGCAGGTCCCGGACATCTCGGAGCACCATGCCTGTCGAGTCTTACGTGTGGCATGGTCCGCCTTACATCGGCCAGGTGCCACGCAGGCCCAGTCGCTCTAATTCGGGAGGATTTGTTGGAAAAACTGCACCAGCTCATCGCCAAGCATTCAACCTATGGATATCGTCGTCCATAGGCGCTGGTGCGGTACCGAGAGGGTTTCGGGGTCAATCGGAAGGCGGTGTACCGGACCTTACGGATCAAACGGTGGTTGGTCCATCAACAGCCTTGGACGCCCCGCCCGCTGGCACAGCGTCTGCGCAGCCAAGCATTCCAAAGTATTCAGCGGTGGGCGATGGATGTGACGCACATTCCCCGCAGCCGGGACGGCTGGGGGCATTTGACTGCCGTGATCGGTCACCATGATCGGCTGCTTCCCCGGAGACGCAATTGCGCCATTACCCAGAGTACTCAAGGATTAGTTTGTAAAGGCCCGCAGCGGGTATCGGAGTTCGTCCACAATTGACCCCGGGATACCTCTCTCCTTTAAGATTAGCGCCATAGGAATTGAAATTCCGGTCTCAACGAGGGGCTGTCCTTCCCTGAGTTCAAGATTCTGGGTGTAATCAAAGGGGCGATACTTATTTTTGAGTGAACAAAGGCACTATCTGAGCTTGGACGGACATCGCTGAACTGATAATGAGGACCAATAGATCCCGATCGGTAGGGGCAAGGCTAACCATTTTTTAATTCCCAAGAGTTTTCAAAATGGATCAGGTGGAATTCTTTTGGATAATTTTTCTTGTAAATAACTTTGCGTTTTTCGCTATATCGACGGTCTTTTTGATTATTTCGCTGCGATACAAATTGATATCATACCATTCCCGACAATTTGTCGCCCAACCGAGATCAGCTGGAGACGCCTTGGTGTACATCTCTGCAATTTTATATTTTCCGTTACCACAGTAATTCTTTAGGAAGAAATAATCCAACAAACGTCCAGGACTCAGTTTTGACATTTCCTGTTTATAAGTCGTTTTTAGTACAATGACTGTACGGTCCCCGCCGACACAAATGAGCGACGCTGCGGGTTGCTTATCCAAATATAGCTGAGCAGTAATCGCATCTCCTGTAGCCGAAAATTTCTTTAAAAGTTGTTTATAGAATTCCCCTTGCTGATTATTTCTGTGTATCGCTGTTCCAGCCGCCCCTTTCCAACCTAGGCTTTCAAGTTGGCCATGTAAAACAATGGCGTCGCAGATAGTGTCCCAGTCAGTATTGAACTCAACACTAACTTGGACATCCTCCGCCTCGATGGATTCCATTGCCTTTCGTAACTGTCGGCGCAAATTTTTAGACCGGCTGGCCCAATAATCGTCAAAGCTCTGCCTTAAGTCAATCGAATAGGTCGTACCGTAGGGATCAACATCGGCCGTGCCAAGCTCCACTAGCTCATCAAAGGGCTGTAAGCGTGGGTCAACCTTTGGAATTCTTAACAACCAGCAAAATCCAGGCAATGCGCTCATCAAACTGGCCATCACCTCTTTCGTGTTTATTCCAGGAGAAATAAGGAATGGACTCAGGCAGGCTTGTCCCGGAACGAACATAGTCCAGATACCAAAATGCAAGGGCCTGACCAAGGCGGCTGCAATACACTCGTCTTTGTCCGAGCAAATGCCAAGTAATTCTGATCCGTTTCCGAAATAATTTGAAAGCGGACCAAGAAATTTGTGGTCAAGAGCCGGAACGTTTTTCGTTACTTGAATATTGAGCTTATGCCAACTGTCCAGAGCATCTTTGGGGGCACTACTGTATGCGCAAAAACTCCAATTCATGGCTCGATTCCTATGCGGTATCATACCTTTGATTTAACCCAAGCACTAACTTCGCAAATTCTTTTAGGTCCACAAGACTGATGACAGATGGCACAGCAATTCTAACTTGGGTACTCAGGATAAAATTTGTGTACATCAAATCATTCGGTCCGCTATAAACTCCACGCTAGACTGGCCAGACCTCTTTTTGAAGTGCTTTTTACAAATTAGAAATATTTGTTACTAAGGGAACATATTCACACAAACTCGAACATGTGTTTCGTGGAGGAACGCCTTTAAATTTCGACTAGCATTACCACACATATATAATTGGTTCAATCCCAATTGTGGTGGATTGAGTTCCACAAACCGTTTTGTGTTATTCCCGGACGGGCAGGCATCCATGGCACCCGCTATCTCTGGCTAAAAGACCGCATATCTGCATACTTATTTCCGGAGGGAGATCCGATAAGGCGAAATGAAGCCGTTTTTTTCAATTCCTGGAAACCTCGCATACAGTCTACCCCCTGATATCTCTGCTCTGTATTTCCATTGACGCCAAAGAGCCATGCGAATCCATATCAACACGGGTCTCCTTTGTCAGGCATCACGTCAAATTTCCAACCACTCCACCCAGATTGCGATTGATCTCAGAATGGCAATCAATTAAGACTTGCGCTAGCCTTCAATGATGGACTCTGTTGCAATTGAACATTTGAAATTGCATCCAAATGATGAGCAATATACATTCGGTTCAGCCATATAAACGATCCTTAAAGACTTGGTCTCGGTGAATACCACGCCATCTATCAATTTTAATATTTTCATTAGCATCATTAAACTCCGAAATAGCTAGCAACTCTCCTGCAAATTTATGATTAAAAAGAAATCAGTGTCATCAAAATATAAAATAACCCTATTAAGGTTCTTATGAGGATTTTCAGAAAGGATTTTCATTGCGTCCACAGTTGAAGAATACAAATCCAAATCAAACGAAACAAAACCGATGGGAATAGTATTTTTGGCTAGGAATTTTGGAACGGTTTCTTTAACATTTCCAAGTATTAAATCGGTTCTTTCACTAAGACGCTTCCTCAATTTTCTTCAGCCATGGATAATCACAAGCTCGCCATTGATCCGGGTGATCCTGAAAGTCTGGAAGAAGCAAAGGAAGACCTGAGCCAGAATCAAAACCAAATAAACGCACCTTAATCCCAACTTCCTGTTCAATTTGCCCAGCATACTTATCCAAGCTTACAAGACCCCCTCCTGCAGCTACTCCAAATTCAATCGCCACAATTTCCTTTATGTTTTGGGACATGGCTTGATCTGCAGCTTTCAAAGGCCACTTAAATAATTAGGACGCTCCACGTGCCTCCCATTAAAGTGATTCTTAACCCATTGTCAAGACAGAAAATGGATGCCTGGCCATCACCCTCGGCTTTCGCCTGTGTGCCGTGAAAGATGACTGCACGGCGTTTGGTAGCGAACATAGTCCAGATACCAAAATGCAAGGGCCTGACCAGGGCGGCTGCAATACACTCGTCTTTGTCCGAGCAATGCCAAGTAATTCTGATCCGTTTCCGAAATAATTTGAAAGCGGACCAAGAAATTTGTGGTCAAGAGCCGGAACGTTTTCGTTACTTGAATATTGAGCTTATGCCAACTGTCCAGAGCATCTTTGGGGGCACTACTGTATGCGCAAAACTCCAATTCATGGCTCGATTCCTATGCGGTATCATACCTTTGATTTAACCCAAGCACTAACTTCGCAAATTTTTTTGGTCCACAAGACTGATGACAGATGGCACAGCAATTGTTAGGTTTGTACATCAAATCATTCGGTCCGCTATAAACTCCACGCCAGACTGGCCAGACCTCTTTTTGCAGTGCTTTTTACAAATTAGAAATATTTGTTACTAAGGGAACATATTCACTGAACAGTGTTTCGTGGAGGGAACGCCATCGACTAGCATTACCACCCATATATAATATAATCAATCCCAATTGTGGTGGATTGAGTTCCACAAACCCGTTTTTGTGTTATTCCCTGGACCAGGCAGGCATCCATGGCACCTGCTATCTCTGGAAAAGACCGCATATCTGCATACTTATTTCCGGAGGAGATCCGATAGGCGAAATGAAGCCGTTTTTTTGCAATTCTCGAAACCCGCATACAGTCTTCCCCTGATATCTCTGCTCTGTATTTCCATTGACGCCAAAGAGCCATGCGAATCCATATCAACACGGGTCTCCTTTGTCAGGCATCACGTCAAATTTCCAACCACTCCACCCAGATTGCGATTGATCTCAGAATGGCAATCAATTAAGACTTGCGCTAGCCTTCAATGATGGACTCGTTGCAATTGAACATTTGAAATTGCATTCAAATGATGAGCAATATACATTCGGTTCAGCCATAAACGATAATAAAGACTTGGTCTCGGTGAATACCACGCCATCTATCAATTTTAATATTTTCATTAGCATCATTAAACTCCGAAATAGCTAGCAACTCTCCTGCAAATTTATGATTAAAAAAGAAATCAGTGTCATCAAAATATAAAATAACCCTATTAAGGTTCTTATGAGGATTTTCAGAAAGGATTTTCATTGCGTCCACAGTTGAAGAATACAAATCCAAATCAAACGAAACAAAACCGATGGGAATAGTATTTTTGGCTAGGAATTTTGGAACGGTTTCTTTAACATTTCCAAGTATTAAATCGGTTCTTTCACTAAGACGCTTCCTCAATTTTTCTTCAGCCATGGGATAATCACAAGCTCGCCATTGATCCGGGTGATCCCGAAAGTCTGGAAGAAGCAAAGGAAGACCTGAGCCAGAATCGAAAAACCAAATAAACGCACCTTAATCCCAACTTCCTGTTCAATTTGCCCAGCATACTTATCCAAGCTACAAGTCCCCCTCCTGCAGCTTCTCCAAATTCAATCGCCACAATTTCCTTTATGTTTTGGGACATGGCTTGATCTGCAGCTTTCAAAAGGCCACTTAAATAATTAGGACGCTCCACCGCCTCCCATCTAGCTTTTTGTCGAAGAGAGCCAATAAAGTATTTCACAAATTTCTGAGACAAAATTCGAAAAGGCGGTTCTTCTGCAATTCTATTAATCAAATGTGAAAAACTTCCAGACATTTTACGCTCCTCCATCGCTAGGGGAGTGGGGGAGGAAGGGATATCAAAATAAGAAATACCCTCACTAAAGAGAAAGTCCATAGTGGTGTTCCTGCAGAGGCAGGCATCCACGGCACCCGGAATCTCTGGCTAAAACACCGCATATCTGGATACTTATTTCCTGAGGGGGAGATCCGATATGGCGAAATGAAGCCGATTTTTTCAAATCCCTGGAAACCTCGCATACAGTCTACCCCCCTGATAGCTCTGCTCTGTATTTCCATTGACGCCAAAGAGCCATGCGACTCCATATCAAAACGGGTCTCCCTTGTCAGCCATCACGTTAGATTCCAACCACTTCACCAAAATTGCAGGGGTTGCATATTACAGAGTTCTATAATTTTTCACTCAAGTTTCGCCAGAGCTTCTTTAAGACGTGGAGAATTAGGGGAATGTTTTAGAGCACGATTAAGTACTTCCCGTGCTTGTTTCATTTTTCCTTTTTTCGAATATAACTTGCTTAATTCAATGTATGAAAAGACATAATCTGGCTTTAGTTGAATGGCCGACAAAAAAGAATGAGTGGCTTCAGCATCTCTTTCAAGTGAAGACAATGCCATACCCCTCCTTGAAAGAACTTCGGGCTTTAAAATAAAGCTATCGGATACGCGTTTCAAAACATAATCAAACTCTGTAAGTGCGCTACCAAGATAATATTTATACTGATGGTCATCAGCGATGTTAAGGGTAGCTAGAAGCATTTTATCAAGTCCCCAGCAATAGTGATGGGTATGCTTCCAACCTTCCCCGAGAAATTCCTTATACCTATGAGCATTGGGACTACCAGCCCGTGAACCTCCCTGCATATATGCACAATACTCAGGCAGAATTTTTAATTTAATCTTTCTTTCAAAATCATTTATCTCCCAATTGTCTGAAAATGCATTGTTTGCGGAGAAAATCATACCAAATACGGTAAAACCAAATACCAGAAGAAGCTTAAAACGTGTGTTAGGTAACATGTTGAAATGGACGCCCCCTACAACCAGAATTTAAATGCCCTCAATTTTTAATATCACTGCATATCAATAAATAAATCATCAATGGTTCCTCGCCGACGAATTAGGCGGGGAATCCCATTTTCAATGAGGACTTCTGGTGGTGAACAATGGCTTAAAAAGCTCATTGGACTTGAAGTCCGGCCATAGGCTCCAGATTGGAATACCCCGATCAAATCTCCTATTTGTGGAACCGGAATACGAATATCCCTAGCAATCGTGTCTAAAGGAGTACATAAGGGACCGACAATATTCACAACCTCTTCTGCTGGTTGATTAAATTTAGTCAGGACTGCAATGGGAAAATTCCTTTTGATGACTTGGCCCAAGTTGCCCGAAGCGGCCAAATGATGATTCATTCCACCATCAATTACGACAAATGTTTTGTTGCGTGAAACCTTTATGTCAATAACCCTGGCGATATACACTCCCGCATTTCCCACCAGATAACGGCCGGGTTCTATCAGAAACCGAGTTCCCTCAAAATTTTTATCTGATCTAACTTGTGCCATAAGATCCAAAAGCCCATATTGAAGCGCTCCCATATCCAAAGCATGATCATTCGCGAAATAGGGAATCCCTAAGCCACCGCCAAAATCAACTGTCTGTAGTGGGCGTTGCAGTTGGCTGGAAATTGAACTGGCAAGCTCTATCCCCTTTCTGTATTGGTTGAGCAATACCATATGGTCTAGAATCTGTGTGCCCGAAAATAAATGAATTCCTTGAAATTCAATATGCGGAGTATTTTCTATTGTTTCAAGGGCACGGTCTAACAACTCTTCATCAATTCCGAACTGGGTCGGCTTCCCACCCATTCTCATAGCACCGCCTTGAGCTTGATGATTGGGATTAACTCTGATGGCAACCTTGGCCGTCACGCCAAGCTTCTTGCTGATATCTCCAATGCGCTCAATTTCCACGAAAGATTCTGCATGGATCTCTCCGATATTTTTGCTTAGGACTAACTCCAAATCGGATACGCTTTTACCTGGTCCCGCAAAAAGAATATCCAAGGGTGAACATCCAGCATCAATTGCCTGAAAAAACTCCCCTGAGGAAGCAATTTCTAACCCACAACCCTTCGCAAGAAAGAACTGAATGACTGCGCGTGATGGATTGGCCTTCACGGAGTAATAAATTCCAAACTCTGGAGGAAAGGTCCTCCGCAAGAGCTTCCATTGGCTCTCAAGAATTCCCCTATCATAGACGAATAATGGTGTCCCAAAATCTGTGGCCAGCAGTGAGCTTGGAACTCCACCAATTTCTAATTCTCCTTCTGCAATGGAAAATTCTTGCAAAATCTGATTGAGGAAATTATCCATTAATTGGCTGCCCCAGTTTGTTTTGTAAGAATGGATAATCAATTTTTCCATGAGGGGTCTTAGGTAATGTAGGGACGATTTCAATCGTCCTAGGCACCATATATCCTGGAAGTCGTTCCCGACAAATGGTGATCAAATCAGAGGAATCTACATGTCCCCCATCTTTTCCAACAACAAAAGCTTTGATAGCCTGGCCTAGAAACTCATCAGGAATCCCGATAACGGCCGCTTCCTGTACCCCTTCAATGTGGTGAAGCACCTCCTCAACTTCCGTCCTGCTAATACGATACCCGGAGGATTTAATCATTGAATCCCGGCGGCCAATAAAATATAGGAATCCCTCTTCATCCGTTTTTACCAAGTCTCCAGAGTAACAAACGAGTTCACGGCCACCGAGTTCTGGCGGAAGCAGGGGATTAGGACGTAAGATTTGGGCTGTGAGGTCTGGTTGCCCCCAGTATCCCATAGAAACGGTGGGCCCTCTATGAACAAGTTCTCCGATTTCCCCAACCTGACAGCGCACTCCTTGCTCGTTGAGCACCAAAATTTCGGTATTAGGTATGGCTTTTCCCATGGAATTGGGACGAATATCCAGCTCTTCAGGTGGAAGATACGTTGATCTGAACGCTTCTGTGAGTCCATACATCAGAAAAATTTTTGTTCCAGGAAGGACCTGGCGAAGCATGGCCAACACCTTTTGTGGCATAGCCCCACCAGTATTTGTGATATAACGCAGATGTGGAAGAACTTGGCTGTGTAAAGTGGACTTGGGCTGCGTGAGAAGATTCCATAGCGTGGGAACTCCTGCCAGACCGGTAATGTGCTCTGTGATCAGTTTCCGCACTATCTCCTTGGCAAACACAAAGTTCATCAAGACCAGTGTGGCACCCTGCTGAAACGCCGTCATCAACTGGTTCAATCCAACATCAAAACTAAATGGAAGAACAGCCAAAATACGGTCAGTGTGCGTAATCGAAAGATAATCAGACACAATTGAGCTTCCGGCCACAACATTGGCGTGACTCAACATCACTCCCTTCGGTTTTCCTGTGGAACCGGATGTATACATAATCGCCGCCAAGTCCCGGTCAGTCCCTTCATAATGACCTGCCTCATCTCCTGAACTGGTGCACAACTCGTCAAAGGTTATCAAGCGAAGCTGGAATTTTGCCGAGCATCCCTTTCCAACAAGGATAACGAGTTCAAGATATCGAAATTCTTGTATCACATCGTACAGTATGGAAAATTTTTCTGGGTCCATTATCAGCGCTTTCATCCCACAATCATTGGCTATATGTACAACTTGGTCAGGCACCAACTGGTGATGGATTGGGACAAACACTCCACCTCTTTGAGCAATGCCGAAAAATGAAATCACTTGAGGAATTGACGGCTGGAGCCATACACCAACCCGGTCTCCTCGTTGCACACCCAACTTGGACAAACCACCAGCCAGCCTTGACACCTTTCCCGCCACTTCGGCATAGTTCAATCGCTCATTCCCACACACTAACGCTTCTTTATCCGGAATACATCGTGCGCGTGAATGAAGTAAATGGCTAATTAGAAAATCCATGCTCCCTCACATTCTATTGACACCCAACTAATAAAATTACAAGACAAGAGAGAACCAAGTATTGTGGCGATAGTGCGAAAATATCTTTGAATAAACGTTGGCCTAGGCGCCCGTTCAAAAATATGCTGACCGACCACGATTGCGCGGAATTAGCCAGATTCTCCAACCCTTTTCGTGAAAGAGTCCCATGGTTCGCCTTAAACCATGGGACAACATGAATCAAGTCAATAGAACCTCGTGCGGGTCAATATTTTCGAACAGGTTCCTGTCTTTCACACGTCTTTGCTCGGACCTGACTCTGCCGCACCACGCTTTTTATGTATGAAGGCAGAAATACTTTCAATTGATTCAAAATTTTCTGGAACCAACTCTTCATCATCCACAGTGAGGTCAAATGTTTGTTCCAAAATCGTTACGACATCCAAAATCCCCAAGGAGTCCAAGAGGCCACCACTCAAAAGTTGATCAGTGCTGCCTAACCCCTCCTTTCTAGATTTTGGCACTCGTTCAAGAATAATTTCTCTTACACGTTCTTCAATGGCATTATTCACCATGTCCTCTGCCTTCCCAAATAGCATTGCCCGCCTTATCAACCATCACGGTCACCCTCAACCACAAACCACTTTCCCTCAGCATCTGAATTGCAAACGGCATCAGCCCCCCCTGTTAATATCTGAAGCACAAACGGACTGGCTTCGCGAACTTGAAACCCCAACTGCTGGAAAAGAAAGCGCCAAGGATGATTTCCAAGAAGCGGAATAGACAGTGTCATCATGCCCTTTGCACGACTGCGTTCAGTTATATAGTCAAGGAGTAATTGAATGATTCTGACATCTTCATATCCAAATATGTCGACAACGGTCACATCCTCTTCCGTACAACGATACACAGCATAAGCCCTCAGCGATGAACCTCTCCTTGCTGTTATTAGTTCATATCGGCAAAGTGGATTTCGAACATAACGCCAGTTCAGATAGCTACCTGATCTCTCCAAACATACTTCATGTTTTTGGCCAATTTCAGAAGACAGCTGAGTAAACTCCTCACCACATTCGTCTGCATGGACCTCGATCGTGACATCTTTCCGCTTAAGGGATTCTGCCCTATGCATTTGTTTTAAAATGAAATTTGCAATAGACGTCGCCCCGGTAGCAAGAAGAGGTACCTTAAGATAGGCACGAACTTTTCGATCGACCCGAATGGGTTTAGCTAAGCGAAGAATAGAGTTTTGAAAGAATGGAGCGCGAAGACGCTGATATATGGCCATCATACTCGAACTCGGAAAGTCGTACCACATTCCGGATTGGTCAGAGTCAAGGCCGGCGAGACACGCACGTTGGAGTTTGATGGCAGGTCCAAGGCTACGATATTGTTCGTGAACACAAAAATCCCCAAGCACCCAACCGTCTTTGATTTTTCCATTGATGAACACTCGTCGGGGAAACGCACTCGCCACTCCAAAAACAGTTCCATTGGCTTCATCGAACCCCAGCCAGGTTAAGGCCGGACCGAAAGGATTTTTTGTGTAAAGCCACTCAAACCGTTCATCATTAGAAGCAGGCGTCAGATAGTGATAAAGCGTCTCAATAATGGCAGGCTTATCCGCTTCCAGATCAGCTGTTCGAACAGAAAGATCCAAGAATATCCTTTAACATTTCTTAATGTGGATTAATTTAATAATCAACCGAACCCGAGGAATCCAGCTGTTCCTATAAAAATCAACATGAAACATAGGTCGTAGTTCATCAGTCCATTTCCGATGCCAATCCTGAACACGGCCATAAAATTCAAGAACTGCTATGTGCCCTTCCTCAAAAAGTGTCTTGATAATTTCATATCTCATCAAAAAACTTGGCGAAAACTTCTCAAGAGTCTCATCGTAGGTAGTTTTTAATACGATCATGACTTTTCCTCTTTCAAGGCACAAATCACTGGCTACTACCCTTCCATTCAGGGTCAACTGATATATAACACCTTCATTCCTTTGACAAAAATTTTCAAAAACCTCCTTATAAAATCGACCTTGTTGACTTTCCGCTCCCACAGCAGTCCCTGAAATCCCTTTCCACCCAGCTTCTTCTAATCGTCCATATTCACGCAAACACTCGGCAACTCCCCTCGAGTCACGGGTTACCAGCAAATTCATTTTGGTTCCTGCTTCTTCAAGGCGACGCCGCTGTTTGGCAAGATTCTGCCTCAGATTTCTCCCTCTCCTTTTCCAATATTCTTCAAACATCCCTTCCAATGTTATTTTTGAAGTGGTGATATAATTTAAAAACTTTACCTTTCCATTCTCCTGAACATTGAATGGGGTAGAATCTGGGTCTTGCTGAGTTACAGAAAAAGCCAAGGCAAATCCTGGAAGGTCATGAAGAAGCCTTTCAATCTGATCTAATACACCTTCGTGATTTCCCAATACAAGCGGACCTAGCGGTGCCTGGGAAGGTTGAAAGGTTTGCCAGAATCCAAATTTGGTCTTTTCAATAAGAACCATGCCTGGATTCCTTTTATCATTACAGACACCTAGCAGCGTATGGGAATTTCCAAAATGTCGCAAAAGAGGTCCAAGAAACATTGAATCCAATAACAGATGATTCCCGTTAGCACGGTTAAGGTCATCCCACATTTCTTGATGGTAAGGAAAAGCTTCCGAAGCAAGCTTAAAAGACCAAGCCATTTGTTTCTTTGCCTTACAGATTTAACATAACTATCACGAGGTACATTTATAATAGGTCAATCTCGCCCCAAACATATGAAGATTGTCATCCTGATACTGCGTTCTTCTCATTTCAAACAGATCGGTTCCGACAAAGTTCGTTCCATGAATCATGGAAACCGCACATTCATAACCGCTTTCCCGCAAGAGAGCCTTTGTGGCTTCTGAAAAATCTTGCCTTCTTCCACTGGGGTAAGCAAAAGACTTCACTCGAATCCCTAACATTTTTTCCATCAAGCTTTTTGATTCCCAAATCTCTTCCCGTGCCTCGGTTTCGGATAAAAAGGAAAGTATGGGATGGGTCACCGAATGGGAACCAAATCCAATACCATGACTTTGCATAGCTTTCACCTCAGACCAATCTAAATACACCCTTGAAGATCCAAAATTCATAGAAAAGGCAAGGAGCCCAAATAGGCGCTTAATCTCGTGGCATCTTCGAGGAACATCTAAAGAACGAAAATATAACGAGATAGAATCTTGTGCCCGTCGTTTATCTTGCAAGGTCCTTAAAGAAAACCGAGACCCGTTTTCAGGGAAACCCTCAATCAATGGGACCTTACTTTTTGACAGGGCAGAAAAAACTTGATCATGCCAGAGAACCCTCCCCGTCCCAATAACATCCGTTGGCAAAAATATGGTAGCTGGGATGGACAGTCTTTTCAGAATGGGAAAGGCATGGATATAATTATCGGCGTAGCCATCATCGAAAGTGACCACCACCGCATCATCTGGCACATCTTGTGCCTTGATACGCTCAACCGCTTCATCCAAATTCAGGACATTACAGTAAGTAGCCAAATAGGTCATTTGTGTTTCAAACATCTTGATAGGCATCGGCGGCAAAAATGAATCACATGCATCACTTACCCGATGGTAGGCAAGTAAATGAACATTGGCATTTCGCCTCCGTTTAATATACGGCCAAACACATCGACCTTTTTGGCTGTAAGCGGGAGTCCATCGTCCCACAAACCCCATCAGCGTTTTGAATAGCTTCAATCCATCCAGGATTCTTAAGAATACGATTAGTATTCTTTGCTTCCACCCCATACAGTTGCTTTTTCCTATTCTGGGCTTTGAAAACTTTTTGAAGGAACGTTTTATAGAAATAACTGTACAGGCCATCGGACTTATCGAACAACAAAGATCAAATTTTTACGATTGACTATAACGTCGCATCCAAAGTTCGAGCATCATAATATTCCAAAGCACGGTTCCAAAAAACGAGGTCTGGTCGGATTGGTGTTGGTCCACAAAATATTCAAGCATTTTTTTTTGGAAGAACCCACGTTTGGCTAGTTCCGGACCAAGAACCGCATCTCGCATCATCTGGTTAAGACGTTTGTCTGTTCGAAGCCATACGGGTATAGGAAGACCAAAGCCATGCTTGACTTTTCCTTGTATGGCCTGGGGCAATAGGGGAGCATATGCTTGCTTGAAAAAGGTCCGAAGCTTGAGCCCTCGCATTTTGAGATTGGCTGGCACCGTTGCGGAAAATTCCGCTAGCCGACTATCTAAAAATGGGAAACGCACATTGACTCCGGCAGCCTGCCCCATCCTGGTAACTTTGAGTACATCATTATCTCCAATGGCGACCTTGAGATCCACATAGAGTTGCCGATCTAATTCATCCTCAGCCAATGCCCGGCGATAGTGTTCATATAACATTTCATCGGGGTTGTACTGGTGGGCTAAGTTCTTTACCAGGTCATCATTGAAGATATCGGTCATGGGGATTATCTCAAGAAGACCCCAAGAAGAAAGTCGAAGAGGATACGGTATATTAGCTCGCTCGATATATTTTTTACCCTTGTGAAAAAGGCCAACCTTTAGATAGTTCGCCAAGAAAAAAACTGTCGGCTGTAATACATGCTCTCGAAACCAAGATGGAATTTTTTTATAGTAATCAAAAACACGTTGGGTCGCATACCGTTCATTTCCTGCAAATAGCTCATCACCTCCATCACCAGCAAACAAAATATCAACCCCATGCTCCTTGGCTAGCTTTGCACAGAAATAGGTGGGAACTGCAGAGGCATTTCCAAAGGGCTCATCGAAAGACTCAAGTAATAGAGGAATGGCATCAAACGTATTTTCGGGTGAAACAAAATACTCGTAATGCTCCACCTTAAACGCTTGAGCCGCCATCCGTGCATAATTAATTTCATTGTATCCAGGAACATCAAAACCAATGGAAAAGCTCTTAATAGGCCAAGAACAGTTTTGTGCCAAAATGCCAGTAATCGTGCTGCTATCAATGCCACCACTCAGAAATGAGCCAACGTAATTCCCATGAAGTTCATCCCCCAACCGACAGTTAACCGCATCCTGAAAACCGGAATGTAATTTCTCGATGAGGATATCCTGCGGGCTTAGATCTGATGTCAAATAATTCATATCCCAGTATCGTTCCAATGTGACTTGTCCACGCTGATACCGCAACACATGCCCTGGTGGTATTTTTCGAACTTCCCGAAAAATTGATTTGGGCGTGGGAACCACGGAGTTACAGGTCATGTCAATTATTGCTTCAGGATTAATCGTCCACTCTAGGGGCAAAGGGCAAGCCCGTAACGCTTGCATACAAGACGCAAAAACAAGATGCGGTCCCTGTTGGGAATACAGTAAGGAATGAACTCGAAATCGATCAGTAGCCAAGAAAAAGATTTGCTCCCTTCCATCCCATACCACGATGACAAAATCACCACGAAGACGGGATAACAATGACATCCCATCATGAAGATAGAGATGGAGCAGCCAGTCGAAAGGATCAGTGGTTATATCGTTGCCGCCAAGCTCTTTCAAGTTATAGACATTCCCATAGAGTCCCAGTCCAACTGTTTCCCCATGAACCCTGATCGTAGCTGTGCCGGCTAAATAAGTCGGAGTGTGGCACACGCCCAAACACATCGTCCCCCAGCTATCGACCGAACTAGAACATTGGTGGGTCTTGTGCATTTGAGCGACCATGGGAGAAAGGAGCTTGGGATCAATTTGCCCGTATTGACTGTCTTGCACGATTCCACAAATACCACCCATTTCATTTTTCCTCAAAACCGTTCATGACTAGTACTTAATACATAAATTCCAGAGCCCAATGTGCAGGAAATTCAGTCATTGACTGAATCGAACTTCCTATGCAGATATATTTACAATGACACTCCTGTCACATTATCATTCAGGCAAAACTTCCAACCCAACCCCAATAATATCAGCCAAGATATGCCCTCATAATGTTCTTGACTCCCTTTGATGTTCCTCGATCTACTAATTGATCGCCCCATAATCATTGACATGTTCAGGGAAAATTCCATCTCGGATAAAAAGACCGAGATTTTTTTGAGAAGTTCTGGGTCAGCCCGCAAATCCCTATCAGGATTTCAAACCTCACAGCACAATGAAGCTTCATCGCCATGGAGATTTGATAATGGCGCCTTTACCTTTCTTCCGATATAGCGCATCCTCAAAGAAATTTTCCTGGAGATACTTTGAAGTGATTATCACCACATTATTGGTACTTGGGCTATTCCAAATTGTTGAAAGCCCCACCGTCTGTGGCCTTTTTCAAGACATGTTAGTCCAGACGGGATCGAGGGGTATTAAGAGTAAAATTCCAACAAGATCAAAATTCAACAAAGGAGCACGTACCTCAAAAAGATATCGGTCGACATTAGTGAAATATAAACTCGTTTTTGGCCGGAACAATAACTAATTCCAACTATAGCCAATATTTAGTAGATGTGAAGTTTGCAGATTTTCGAAGCTTTGAGAGAAATGCTCCCGTAAGCAGGGAAAGGTCCTATTCCCCGATAAGCCATGAAAATGGTCTTTAGCACGTTGGCAGAAAAACAGAGAATATGGTTAAAAAACGCTGTGTATAGTGGTTTGACGGGCCCACACATTAATTACAACCCATGTATGGCATCCCCAAAATCCTCTTAAAAACCCGGAAAAGACAAAGTCCACAAGAGACATAATGAAAGGATACTACTGGATAGAGGAGCTTTTATAGGAAGGAATTGCCGAACATTAAGAGCAATATTCTTTTCCCTGCGAGACCAGAATAATCACTTTTTCTGCATTGCCTTTCCAAGAAAGCTTCCTTGATTGAACAGCAGAAAAAGCTTGCATGCCCGTTTCTTCCTGCAACTTCTTGTTATTTATAAGCGTAAGCATGACCTGTCTGAGATTATTTTTGTCCTCTGGCAAAAAAAGAAATCCTGAAATTTTATCCTCAAGAACTTCGCAAATATTGGGCTGGAAGGGTGCAACAATACATTTACCCATTCCCATATATTCCAAAACTTTCATTGGACATGCGTAACGAGGTGCTCTAGGTTGAACAGCAATATCCATTGCCGCAATATAGGAAGGGATTTTTTCATGAGGTAAAGACCCTGTAAATCGGACAGCATCCCAAATGCCAAGGTCTTTTGCCTTTTGCACTAGCTCGTCATAAATTGGCCCATCTCCAATCATTAAAAACTTAACATCTTTGTTAGCAGAAAGAAGGTCCTGAAGAATATCCAGGAGCATTTCCACCCCATGCCATGGACGGAACCAGCCCACGAAACCAATGACCACACTATCTTTCAGGCCGTATTGCTTGCGTACCTCCACTCCAGAAACATCCGGATTGAAATTCCCAAAATCAATACCATTGGGCATAACCGTAATTTTATGAGAAGGCACACCTTGACTAACCAAAATTTCTTTCAAAACACCCGACACAGCCAAGGCTTGCGTTGCATGGGAGCAAATCCACTTTTCAAGAATTCTCGCAACCCACTTGATGGCTAGCTGGCCGAGTTCGGCCTGTTCCACATACAAAGGGGCATTGACCTCTACTATAATGGGAATTTTCCAGAGTCGGCTGACAACTACTCCCGAGAAATTGTTAAGAGCATATCGTTCATAAATAAAATCAGGTCTTTCATGGATTACGGAACGAGCAAGCATGAATATCCCTATAACATTGTATCCCAAACTCATGAGATCATAGATAAAATGTGGGACCTTTTTCCGCAACAAACCCCATAATCCAGTTGCCGCAGACTTCGAATTGAGACTTTGATAATTCACCAATCCCACCACTCGAACCTGGTGACCTAATTCACGAAAGGCCTTAATTATTTCATGGACATGGACTCCCTGGGCATCTCCCAATTGAGTCCGATGGTGATAAAGAATTTCCATACAACTAGTATCCTAGCCTTACCCTAACAAGACTGGGCCTATTCTCCTATATGAATCATGTCACAGCGACACACCCAACCAAGCAGACCTTATTATTAAGCCCACCGAACTCTAAAAATGGCTCTTCGGTAGATCCTCACGGGCTTACGCCACATGGCCCTTAAAATTAAAACTCGAGTTGAATCAACTCTATTCCCCGCGGGGTTTCCCAATAAAGGAAAGTGCTTGAGAAACCGTGGTGCGTCATAACCAATCATATATTCTTTGGTTACCCCGTGGTCTTGCCACGGGGATATTTAATTCTGCCCTTTGTCCACTAGTCCTTGTTGAGCCACCTACTGTCGGATTCCCGCCTTATTCAACCCAACGATCGCAGAGAAGAACCCTGGAGAACACAACACCGCTCCCCAGTATGTCCCCTTCAGCTCGTGATACCGAAGCCGAAGTTGCCAACTTAAATTCGCTTTCATCATGCCCACGATACTCGAAAACGCATCTTTCGGAGGAATCACCAGCACGACATGAATATGAACGAATTGTACGCTCCATCGTTGTAGCTCTAAATTGGGGGATCGTGCTGAACCTGGGATAAATGCTCTTAGACAAAGAGCTGGATCGCCCCCCAATATAGGTCGACGATATTGAAGTGGTTCAGTAAAAAAGGACAGAAAGAAACGCGCGTGAATAATTTCTCGGTCTCAGAGTTTTCCCCGGCTCCTTCTGAATATCGGCCTCCATAATTCCCCTTTATCGAACGATCTCCTCGTCGGGCATACTTAGGTCCCCCCCTCGTGTTCCCACCGGCTGTGGTGTCAGGCCTTGGGCCTGCGCCTCAACCGCATTCGGGCTGAGATAGCCTAACGTGGAGTGTAACCGGTGACTATTATAAAACATTTCCATGTAGTCGATGACCGTGGATTTGACGGTTTCAGAGGGCTGTTCTTTGGCCGTGTCGCCGAGCCCTTCGTGTTTCACACTGCGGAACACGCGCTCCACCACCGCATTGTCCCAACAATTGCCCCGCCGACTCATGCTGCCGATCATGTGATGCCGTTGTAGCAGCGCTTGATAGGTCTGACTCGCATACTGACTCCCGCGATCCGAGTGATGTAGCAGTCCTGGCGGCGGGTGCCGTCGTCCAATGGCCATGGTCAAGGCCCTTGCCACCAACGAGGTCTCCATGGTGGACGCCATGGCCCAGCCCACAATCTTCCGAGAAAAGAGATCCACCACCACCACCGCAAGATAGAGCCACCCATCTTGGGTGGACAAATACGTGATGTCACTGCCCCAGACCCGGTTCGGCCTCTCGATCGTAAATTGCCGATCTAAACGGTTGGGGGCCACCGGCTCCCCATGCCGGCTGTCCGTGGTGCGGGGGACCCAGGGCCGCTTCGGCTTCACACTCACCCCTGCGTGCCGCATCAGGGTGCGGGTGCGCCACCGGCCCACGCACACCCCTTCGGCTCGCAACGCCTGGCACAAGCGCCGTTGCCCGTAGGTGCAACGAGACGCAGCATGTAGACGACGCACCTGAGCACACATCGCATGATCGGGGGCCGTGAAGCGCCCCTTTAGAAAGGCATAATACCCACTGCGACTGACCTGCAACACCTGGCAGAGCACGGTCAATGGGTACCGCGCCCGTTCCCAGTGAATAAACGCGTACCTCATCGGGGTTCGCTCGCGAAGAAGGCCGTGGCTTTTTTTAAAATATCCCGTTCCAGCCGGAGCCGCCGATTCTCCTCCCGCAGGCGATGCAGTTCCGCCTGTTCCGGCGTTTGATGGCCTTTTCCCGGAAAGGCACTCGCCCCCGTCCGCTCCATCTCTTTTTTCCAGCGACGGAGCAAACCCGCGTTCACCCCGAGATTCTTGGCCGCCTCGGCCACGGAATATCCTTGTTGGATGACAAGAGCGACAGCGTCCCGTTTAAAGTCGACCGCATACTGTTTTCGTCCATGACTTCCCAAGACCCACCTCCTTTGGCGATTATCGCTCTTTTCGAGGTGTCCATTTCAACTAGACCACTTCAATATTTAGTGCTCCACACCACATGATATTGGTGCTGAAAGGCGCCATGAGCACTGAGGCAAACTTTCATGCTCTAGTGCCATCAAAAATCCCTCATGTGGCAGGGAATCCCCTGCCTTAGGAAGGGAGCGCTTTCACCCATGGGCTCACGCCCCGTGGTCCTCCCCACTAGCTTTGAGAGGTAACACAGACTGAAAAACTTCCTTGACCGCATCAGCGGTCTGACACCATCGGAATTGCTGGGCATAATCCAAAATTTCTGATTGAGACCAAGTACGCTCTAGACTGGTCTTCAGAGCCTTGGCCACGTGCTCCGGTTTTCGTGCCACCAGCGTTCCCACCTTGGGAGACTTAACAATTTCCGGAATACCTCCTACCGAAGTGGCCAACACGGGAGTCCCACAGGCTAACGATTCCATAATCACATTAGGCCATCCTTCCCGCTCACTCAGCAAACAACACACATCCGCGGAATTATAAAACCAGACCAACTGTTCGTGAGGCACCTCTCCGCAAAACCTAACACGTTCGCTCAAATTTAAAGATTGCACAAGACATTCCAAACGCTCACGCTCTACCCCCTCACCAACAACATAGAGGGACCAAAGAAGGGTCGAAGACTTTTTACTTAAGAGAGCAAGAGCGTGCAATAAAACATCAAGGCCTTTATTTGCATTCAAACGACACACCGATAAAACCAATGACTGGCCCTCTCTGATAAAACCGATTTTCTTTCTCGCCTCCACTCGAGGGATGAAGAAAAACTTTTCCGGATTCACTCCATTTGGAATAACACGAATTTTCTTTTCATCGACACCCAACTTAATAGATATTTGCCGGAGGGCCTCTGAGACCACAATGACCGCATTAGCCTTTCGAAGGGTCCAGGTTATAAGTTGGCGAATAATCGGGAGGTTCTTAAACAGATTCACATCTGTCCCCCTAGCCGACACCACAACCGGAACACGAGTGATAAAGCTTAGCAGAACAGCCGCAAACCCATCCGGATACACATAATGGGCATCGATAAGCGCGAAGGGAAATGACCGTTGAAGTGCCCGTATCTTCCAACAAACCGATACAAACAACAAGAATCCCTGCAAGATCATCCCGATCTTAGGAATCATGACATAACGGGGATGCCACACTTCCATGCCTTCACGCACTTCATGGCTGGCGACCTTTCGATACGTGGCACGCCATCCCCCTAACCCTGGTGGATAATACGGAACCGGCGCCACCACCTTCACACTCCATCCGTGCCGGGCCATACTATGTTTCAGTCGTTGATGAATAAAAACTCCGTGATTGGGAAATTGGTTATTAGGAAATAAGCTGGTAAAGACAAGGATTTTCATTATTAATTACCGCACCACATTCACCGAGGAACCAAATTGTTTTTGCCACATACGAAACATCAATAACGTCCATAATTCAGTCGCCCGATTATGCAAGCCAGATTGATGATCATTCCAGAGCTTGGAAATGGTAGGACCATTCAAGATGGAGTCCCCAGGGCCATTAAATAACATACTGTAAGCCATGTCCTTCAACTCCACTCGGAACCATCGTTCCAACGGAACCGCAAATCCCATTTTTTTTCGATACAGAATGTTATGGGAAAGAAAAGGAGAAAACGCCTTCTTTAAAATATCCTTCCCACTGGCTCCTTTTAATTTCAATGACGTGGGAATCCGAGCTGCAAGTTCCATAAATTGCCCATCCAGCATGGGAGCGCGCACCTCCAATGAATTGGCCATACTCGCTCGATCCACCTTTACTAAAATATCATCGGTCAAATAGGTCTTCACATCCACATATTGAATCCGTGCCATGGGATTGGCGCCACCAGCCTTGTCATAGTAGTTTCGAAACACGTTGGCTGTGTCATAGCCACCCAACTCTTTCCAGATATCTGGATGCAACAAGGTCTGTTTAATTTCCGGTGAAACTGCCGAAACTGATCGAAAATATCCCTCAATATGAGACCGAGCTAAATTTTCAAAGGTGGCCTTGCCACGAAATACCCTTGGTGCCCAATCGGCTTTGGGATATAAGGATGCCAACGTTCCAAAAAGCAAGGTTCGCATGCTAGCAGGAAGGAACCCACGTATTTGTTCCTCTCGATGGTCAAACATATACCGCCGATATCCGCAAAAAAATTCATCTCCCCCATCACCTGATAACGCAACAGTCACATGCTCCCGAGCCAACTTGGAAACATAGTAAGTAGGAACCGCTGAGGAATCTGCAAACGGCTCATCGTAATACCAGGCTAATTTTTCAGAAATACCCACCGCATCGGGGTTAACCCTTTCCTCATAATGCCGAGTATGGTATTGCTGGGCCACCTCTCGGGCATACTCAACTTCATTAAATTCTTTTTCTTGAAATCCAATTGACGTGGTGATTACCCCTCCCCCAGAAATCTGCGACATCAAGGCCACGACGGAGGATGAATCAATTCCCCCTGACAAAAAGGCACCCAAGGGCACCTCGCTAATTAATCTGAGTTGAACGGCCTCCCGAAGAACCTCCACGATCTCATCACACCATTGAGCCTCGGACCGCTCTTCTGGCTGGGAAAAATCGATATCCCAGTATTCGCTCTCGCGAAAACCTTTCGGAGAGACAACCACAAAATGTCCTGGCCGCACCTTCCGGAAAGACCTGAAAATGGATTTGGGGGCAGGGACATAAAGCAAGGAAAAATAATCACATAAGGCCTCAAGGTCGAGTTCCTTGTTAATACCAGGGATAGCCAATAATGCCTTCATCTCGGAGCCAAATGCCAATTGAGCCCCGTCAAAACTATAATAAAGCGGCTTTTTCCCAACACGATCTCTGGCCAAAATCACCGATCGGTTTGGACGATCCCAAATGGCTAAAGCAAACATGCCCCGTAACGACCCAAAACACGCCTCCCCTTGCTCTTCATAGAGATGCACAATGACTTCAGTATCAGAGCGGGTCTTAAAAACATGCCCTTTCTTCTCCAGATAATCTCTCAGTTCACGAAAGTTATAAATTTCACCATTAAAGACTACCCAAATAGATTGATCCTCATTGCAAAGGGGTTGGTGCCCGCCTTTCACATCAATAATAGAAAGACGCCGATGTGCCAGGCCCACGGGCCCATCGAAAAAGAACCCTTCATCGTCCGGGCCCCGATGCACAAGGGTATCCGCCATATTTTTCAGGATGGAGGCAGAAACAGATTCTCCTGATCCAACATTGAACAATCCACAAATCCCGCACATAACGACCCGTTCCCCCAGTTTAAGCCTTAATGGAATTCAACTTACTAAGGAGTCGAAGCTTAGAAGACAACAAGGCTATAGTTCTCCAAATTGTTCATTCCCATAAAAACGGGAACCCCGTGCCTTTCTTGCTTATTTGGATGTCCGCCTCTCCAAGCCTGACGAATTGGTTGAATACGTGGTGTCCTTAACCACGGACTCCATTTTAACCCTACACCGACACCACCTTAGGTTGGGAAAAGAAAGGAGACTGTGATTTTCCCATCAACCCGTCATACACCTGAAGGTAGCTCTCCACCATGGCCTGCATTGAAAATTCTTTTTCGACTCGCTTCCTCCCTGCGAACCCATGATTCCGCATCGTCATTCGGTCTTGAAGATAAGCCAATAATGCCAAGCCCAGGGCTTCGGGATCTTTTGGAGGAACAAGCCGGCCAGTTTCGCCCTCCACCACCAGCTCGGAATTTCCACCAACCCGTGTGGCAATAACCGGAAGTCCAGTGGCCATCGCTTCCAAAATGGTGTTAGAGATACCTTCAGCTTCAGAAGGCAAGATAAATACATCCATGCTCTGTAACAAACGAGGAATATCGGTTCGCGCACCAGCCATCCATACCATACCGATTAAGTTAGAGTCGCGAACCAATTGTTCAAGTTCCTGCCTTAGGCACCCGTCGCCAACGATGACGACGCGGACCTTATCGACTATTGTCGGGTCCATTTTTACGAGAGAGGTTATACCCCGAATCAACGTGGCCTGATCTTTCACATGTTCCAATCGCCCCACGGTTCCAATCACCACCTTATCCGAACTGGCAAACCCCTCTGGGAGTATTTCCCGTCCTTTCCGCGTATTGGAATGGAAAATTTCGGTATCAACTCCGTTATAAATTTGACTCACTTTACTGGGGACAATTGTCACCATATTCTGAAGCCATTGCTCAAGATCTCGACTCACAGCCACATAATGATGAACCGCAAGATCTAGAATCTTTCGAAAGATTAGAAATTTCTTGCTGGTTCCATAGGCATCATGAAGATCGCGCCCATGTTCCCCATGAATTCGATTCGGCACGCGTGCCAAAACCGCAATGGCCGCCATTTCAAGAGTTGGTAAATTTCGTGTATGCACAATCATCGGTTTCATGTCACGAATGATGGTCCACAACTTCCCATAGACTGACCAATCCATTCCAGGTTGTTTATGGAGAGCTAGCACAGAAACCTCCGGGGAACAAATCCGTTCTCGAAAATCCGTAAAATCAGTCAAGCATACAATGGCATGCCGGTAACGCCCAGAGGGCATATGATTAATGAGATTGACTAATCCGTTTTCCAGGCCTCCCATCGCCAAACGGTAGATAACATGCATGACTAATGGAGGGGAGGACGACGAGCTCATAGGCCTATCAATCTAATGTTCACAGCCCAATCGGGGTATCCAAAAAGTTAGCCACTCCTTCTCGTTGGGAATGTATCTTCATACCGTCACTCCTTCAAGTATGTGTTCAAATTCTTGAAGGATATTGGACCAATCGTAATGCGATGTCACGAACTGCCTTGCTGAAAGCCCACAAGCTCTGGCAAGTTCAGGATTATCTAAAAGCCTCACAACCGCATCCGCAAATTCACCGGGGTCGTCAGCTACATGCATCCCATGCGCGGTGGCCACAGCCAAACCCTGAAAAGCAGAAGTCGTACCAACCACGGGTAATTCCATTGCCATGGCTTCGAGAATTTTATTCTGGACTCCTCTGGCAATTCGCAACGGGGCCACCGCCACCATGGCCTTCGACAGATACGGACGAACATCCGGCACGGTACCGGTCACCTGAACCTGTGGTATTCGTTCCGCCATTCGTCGCAGAGCAACCACCGGATTCCGACCAACAATAAGAAACTGTGCGTGGGGCATGGCTTGATGAATTCGTGGAAGAATTTTTTGGCAAAAATATATGGCTCCATCGATATTTGGGAAATAATCCATGGCTGCGGTGAAGACAATTATCGATTTTTTTCGTTGTACATCAGAGGCGAGGGAAAAATACTCAGAGTCCACACCATTGGGAATAACCTTCGGTCGAACTCTCTGCTTTGACCGTTCCCGAAGTACATGAGTTTCCTCTTGTGAAATGACGAGAGATTGTTGACATGTAGTTGCCATCTCCAATTCATACTGACCCAAACGATCCGCTTCGATCCCATACAGCAAAGAAAGTGGAAATGATTTTATTTTGGCATAGGCCCTCCACTTCTCAGAATCCATGTCGACAAAATCTATGATCTTGGGTATCGAGAACACATGCCTCACATACTCAGCCATGGGAGATGAAAAAATTACGATGCGATCAATGGACTCCCGCTCTAAAATAACATTCACTTTCTCCTGCAGAGCAGAAACGAAAAACGCCCCAAGGGACAGTGGCTGACCAACAAGTAATGCCTTTCCGATTCTCCACCCCTCCCAAAACCCTTTCCGGCCAACCACCTCCACCCTACGACACATGGAACGCAAGGTATCAACATACCGCCAATCCTCAGGATCATCAATTAAACAGGCTAAATAAATTGCATGATGTTGCGATAGATATTTAATGTGATGATAGGATCGTATTTTGTCGCCCTTATCAGGAGGATACGGAATCCTGTGACACAGATATAAAATATTCATATTTAAAGAAAAGGAAGACAACACCTACCACACAGGCCCAGGATATGAGGTTTATACGCTAACAACTCTTTGAACATTATTCTCCTTATTGTATCCGAATCGACCACTCAGGGAAGGTACTTGATAAGAAAGGGGCCCAACCGATTGGCTATTGATAATGGCAGTCGCTTCCACAATGCAATAAATGGCTGAAATTTGGGATTTGAAGGATTGACGTTAGGAATTTCTCCCCCTTTGGGCAAAAAGTATTGATAGGGCAGAGCCTGGGGTTCAAATCCCCAATGACGCTTAAAATGGAATGGTCCAGTCTCCTGCTTGCTTCGACCAAAATCAAAGATTTTATACCCATGTTCCCATCCAAAACGCATCAACTCCCAATACATAAAATCGTAAATAGCGTAACGCTGATACTCCGAAAGTCCCCCCCCATAATAGGGCATCACGCGATCTTGATAGAAAAAGGTCATGACAGCCGCCACAATTTTGGATTCATAACTGACCGTGAGAATTTTGCATTGTTCTCCTAATTCCTGAAACAAATGCTTAAAGTAGACAAAAGGAAAGGCCGGGGTTCCCAAATTCCTTAAACTTGAGGAATACACAAAATAAAAGTCTTTGAGTAATTCAGCCCCTCCCACTTTTGATTGCAAGCCATGGCTAATGCCCTGCCGAATCATCCGTCGTTGTTTCCGGGGAATGGCTGACATGTTTTTTTCTTCACAGTCAAAGATCTCTCGAATAAAAGTAAAATACAGCTCTTTAGTCGGAAGTGCCTCATCATTTTTTTCCATTTGGCGAAATTCGAGAGAATCTACTTTATTTTCTACCGCCAACTCTTTGGCAACATTCAAAAGTTTTTTAGTAACCTCGGGACTTTCCGATGCCACTCCCCCGTAGACTCCAAAGGGAACCGACACCATCACATGGCCTTTCAGGGGTTTGGGAACAACAAACAAAGGCAATATTCCATGGATTTTTCCCGCATCATGTGCGACTAAAAAAATAGACCTATACGCAAAGGTTTTCTCCAGAACTTTTTTCCACGCAATCATATGAAACAACGAGCCCTGATGGGTTGCCAGAACATAATCATCCCATTGCTTATACTCTTCATGTGAAAGGGCACGAATTTCCATAACTCATCCAAGGAATAATGACTGATTTAATTGAGGTCCATTTTGCTTTGTCGGTCGGCAACCAAGAAAAATTAAAAACAATTGGAATCCAATGTCTGTAGAGCACGAAAACCAATATCTTGGTTCGATCTTCATTTGGATGATCCTCAACCTAGACTTTGGCTACGATTGCGTTTGCTCCTTTCGATCGACACAATCTGCTCAAAATCTTGCCGCAACTAGCTTGAATTATCTCGCAGAGGGATGAATTCTTATGTATTTCTACATGACCCCTAGGTAATGGATGTGATGATTTGGGGTCCCATGAACTTCCTCACAGGCACTGGTTATTATTTACAAATCCGGAGAAATGGCCCACATTTTTTAATTCGTCAGGCTAAGAGTAGGAAAGGGTTTCTACGAATGTGTTGTAGGTGGGTAAGTAGGCTGGTTGGAATTTAAGCGATTCCCCCCTGCCGTGGAACAGCCTTCGACGAAAAAGCCCCATCTTTCCCAACAACAGTTAAGAGCACCGTGACGAGTAATACTACGGAAACAAAAAAGCGAAGCTAAAAGACCCGCTGGTTTGGACCCGTGTAAATCCTTCGCTCAGAGTAGTAGGAAATGTTTGATGTGGAAACAAAAGTCGAAGGTATTAGAGCCATTCTCCCCTTGGGCCTCATGCAATTGCACGTGCCGAGCTATTCGCGAATGGGCAGCGCTTGCGGGCACTGCCGGTGCGGGATGTCTACACCACAGAATGGCTCGCTGAGCTGCCCCTGTTTTTTGGCCACTTGGCATGTTAGGTTTTCCGAGTGATCATGTTTTGTTCTCAGCTTTTGCAGGGCGGTTTCCCCCTCGACCGCTGAGTCGGGTGGGTCCTCGATCGTCCCTTGATAGTCAACTGTGTGCAGCGATTTTTCCGACGCGGTCCCTGCGTAGCTTCCCGGAACCGGCTCGTGGACTCGCCGCTCCCCAATAGGCAGTGGCCGGCGTCTGATAGCCCAGCGTGCTATGAGGCCGCTGCTGTTTATACAAGCGGCGCCAATCTTCGATCACGACCCGCGCTTCTGCCAGGGCTTGCCCGGGGTAATGCGACTGGGGGTCATTCTGCGATCCTCAAAAAAGGTGAGCAACGGCTGAGCCCGGAGTTCAGGCCCATTGTCACTCCGGACAAAGCGGGGTGGCCCGTAGAGGCTCACCAGCCGTTTCAAGACGGCCAGCACCTGTTGATGCGAGAAGGCCCGTCTCACCTCAATGGCTAAACAGAAGCACGTGGCTTCATCCTTCACCGTCAAACAGCGGAAGGCGTCCCCCGCCGTCGTGGCATCATGCACGAAATCCCAACTCCACACCGCATTCTTATGCGTGGCAGGGGGCTGGAGGGTGGCCCCCGTCACCACTTTCTTCCGAGACTTCCGACGAGGCCCTTGTAACCCACATTGGCACCACACCCCGTACAGCCGCTTGACATTCACCCGCCCCCCGCGGTGCCGGAGAAAGCCTCCGGCCAGCCGATAACCCCACTGGGGATAGCGGTGTGCCACCCCCCGGAGCGCTTGCGCCAGACGCGCATCCCGTCGGGGTCCCTTGGCCTCATACCGGATCCCCGAGCGAGCTGTCGTACACAGCCACGCCGCCCGCCGTTGACTCACCCCACGCGCACCCGCCACTCGCGCCGCTTGCCGCCGTGCCCGTGGGGTTACCACTTTTTTCCCTGCAGTTCCTTCATCACTTCCACTTCCAAGTCTCGTTCGGCTAAGACTTTCTTGAGCCGGACCTTTTCTTGCCGCAGGTGCCGGAGTTCCCATACTTCAGCCACCTCCATCTGCCCAAATTGGCGTTTCCACCGATAAATGGATTGTTCCGACACGCCATGTTGCCGAGCTGCAGCATCAATCGTCTTCGCTTCTGCATCCCGCAAAATCCGGATAATCTGTTCTTCGGTGAACCGTTTCTTCTTCATGTCGAGCCTCCTCTGGTTGAGGAAAACCTAACATATCAAATGGTCCAAATTTCGGGGAGCACTCCATCGCGATTCACGCGGGCACGAGGTTAGGCGGGGACGACGTCCTAGCCGTCCGCAATCCCCATCTGAAGGAGCGAGAGGCTCTCCAAAAACTCTAGGGTACCAACGGGAGCGAATATACGAGGCGTGTGGTGGATCTGTGGAAAAGGACATACCGGAGAAAATCCAACCAGCCAGGAATCTCGCTCACCAATTGGCCTAGAAAAGGAAGGCCGACCAGCCTCCAACTCCCCTGGCTGCGGCCATGCGAGCAATCCTGGTAGTGATCAATTAGCGGGGCAACGGCATCCGCTTTTTCTTCGGCGTGTTCACCATAAGACGGGTGGGGAAATTTCCTGAGAGTATATGGACCGGGATCGAAAACCGCCGGCAGCTAGATGGCCGGCTCCAAAAGCGTCTGCTATATGGCATTTTCTGCCGTAATTATAAGGTCGCCGCCGCGGCGGTCCAAGGAGCAATTGGGTTATCCAGTTTCACAGTTTTGCGCACCTATAGCCAGCCAGTAGGATGCAGTTGCAGGCTCTTTAAGACCGGGACCTACGCCCATTGAATGTAGTGACCATGTATCTTGATGGGATGCAATTTGCGGAAATGCCGATGGTCGGGGCCGTGGGCATTAGGATAGGTGACGACAAACACATGCTGGGATTTGGGAAACCAAGTCCAGAAAACGAACAGGTCTCGACCCGGTATCTCCTGTCGGTTGGTGCCCAGGGATTAAACCTCGCTGAAGGACCCTTGGTGATAACTGATGACAGCAAAGGCTTGCAGGCTGCCGTAAGAAAAGCATTTGGGTGTAGTGCTCCCCCGAAATCAAGCCACCTGTAAGCCTTGTTTCTGCCGATATTGACGAGGACTCCGATACTGTAAGGCTTGATGGGGTCGTCCTTCGTTGTACCATCGCATCCATCCATTGATCCGGTGTTGCGCCTCCTTGAAGCTGCCAAATCGATATTGCCAGATGCACTCCTCTTTGAGACTCCGAAAAAACCGCTCGATTAACCCATTCTGTTGCGGCGTGTACGGCGTAATAAACTCCTGAGTTAAGCGATAGTCTCGACAGGCTTGTCGAAAACGGCGGCTCTGAAAGATTAACCCGTTGTCACTGCGAAGGACGGGGGTGGCACCCACGGGACGAAGTGTGCCGAATCGGGTGAGACAGGCCGCTTCGATGGCTCGTTCCGCTTCCTGCGCCCGTCCGCGCAACGCAAACTCATAGCCAATCACTTCGCGATCCTGACAATCAATCACGGCGGTCCAATGCCCCCAGCCATCCTGCCCACAGGGGATATGCGTCACATCCATGGCCCAGCGATGATTCCTCTGTGTCGTTCGACTTCGCCGAGACTGCACACGCGGGCGTGGGGTCGCTGTCCGCTGATGTACCAACCACCGCTTCAGGCGTAAGGCCCGATAGACCGCTTTGCGATTAGGGAACGGTCCCTCACGAAAGCGTAACAGGGCCCACAGCCGGCGATACCCATAGGTTGGATAGGCCTGAATCAGTGGCTCAAGCTTGGCCACGAGTGTCTCCGAGAGCGTCGCATGAGCCCGCTTGCCTTTGGTCGACCGATGCAGCGCCGATCGGCTCACCTGGAGCAGACGACAGGCGGTTCGTTCAGAGATGTCCGGCCTCACGGCTCTCACGCGTCGGACATCTCTCGCGCTAAAGGGTACGGTTTCATGGCCTCCCGTAACACATCATTCTCCACCACCAGCTCCCCAATCTTTTGTTGGAGCTTTTTGATCTGGTCATCTTTCAAGGCTTCCTCATCTTTGGGCCGTCGCCGCAAGCCATTCTCTGCCGCCCGCAGATACTGATCTTGCCAACTCTCCACTTCGGCTACTCGCAGACCGTGTTGCCGGGCGGCTTCGGCCACCGACGTCTCCCCTTTGAGCACACTCAAGACCAGCGCGGCTCGTCGTTTGGCGGTCCATCGTTCAATTGGTCCTTCTTGTCCTTGGCCCATAGATGCCCTCCTTTAAGATGTGGGTGATGCCTTAAAGGTGGTCTCACTTTCAAGGGGAGCAGTATATGGGCACTTAGCGGTGATACAGCGGTGCGAATGGCACAAGCGGGAGCATGTGGAGAAGCATTTCCCCAAAGAAGAAATTACGGCATGGCACAGGCGCGTTCAACCACCCTATCCACGCCCTACGTATATGGGGAGCGACGGCTGCCCTGTGTCGACTGAGGCAGGGCCTGGAAGACCGCAACCAATCGGAATCCCGGAGTCTTGCAGAAAACATGGAAGAAATGCTAACCCTGCATCGTTTAGAAATGCTTGGCTCCTTCAAAACCACGAATTGCTTAGAGTCGATTAATGTGCTGGAGAAGCCACGTTCTTGCATCAATTCTTCGACTGCCCGGTAACTGAGGGAGCGTGCGAGGCACCAACATATGCTTTGCAGAATCATGTCTTACTGAAAATGCCTTTAGAGGAAATGCCTGCCATGATAGGCTCCCCCACTAATAGCCTCAAGGTAACACATCACGCTATTTTCGACAGAGCCAAAATCCTATAATGCCTTGATGTTTAGCCCGGTGGGAGACAAAGGCGGGGTTACATCCTTCTCACTGCCGCTATCTTTGAAGCTGTCCTGAATGGGCCAGCCCGGATTACTCATGAGGCTTTCCGTCTCATAGGCACCTACGTCGAACGGACCTTGGCGGCTCATTCCATTGAAGTCCTTGTTCGGAGCATAGGCTGCGTCAGCGGCACCAATCAATGGAGAGCCAGACGCAGGCCAAAAATCCCAGTTGTCGGGGTCCACAAATATACCGCCCGTGCCGAAACTATATTGGCGGTTGGAAGAAAAGGTGGCTGCGCTGGGCTGATTTGTGATCGAGCCTCCGTAAAGCACGTTGTTGGCGACGCTAAGACTGGCCGGAATGTTGCCGCCTCCCCAGCCCCTCAGAGGCATACTTCCCCTCACAGTGTTGTTTACGATGGTCACGTTTCGCATAACCGGAACTTGTTCATGGCTCTGGGTTTCAAGGGTACCTATATCGATGTTGTTGCGAACGATGGCATCGGCTATGACAACAATGCCTTGCCCGCAATTCCACACCACATTGCCCTCAATGATGTTTGGGCGATCTATGTTGGCATCCGTAACACCGTATGCCAAGATGCATGGATAGTTTGCGTCGTGAATGACATTGTCTCGAATGATGTTGCCCCAGGAGCCGTATTTTATCTCAATGCCATCTCCTTGGCTGCCACGCGTGTCGTGTATCCAGTTTTGTTCAATGATAGAGTTTGAGACCGCGCAACTGGCGTAGTTGCAGCCAACATACATACCCTCAGCGGTGCCAGAAGTATTGTAGATATGGTTGTGGCGAACAAAGATAGAATCCATCGAGCTGCGGAAGTTGATACCCACATCGATGTTGTGAATCTCGTTGTCTTCTATAGAGATGTGATGCGGCCCTCCGCTCAGGTTAATCCCATCACCGTTACCGGTGATTTCGAGGTGCCGAATTGTCACATAGGTAGCTCCCTCGATGTTGATTGTGTTCTGCGGCGTGGAGCTCACAGGCCGCGTGATCAACGGTCGTGCTTCACCGTTAGCGCCTTTGACAATAATCGGCTGCGTTTCGGTGCCTTTGGCGCTGATCCGGATACGTGCTCCGGATTCCGAGTACGTGCCTTCGTGCACAATTAGCGTATCCCCTGGACCAAGCGACTCAAAGGCCCCCTTAAAACTATTGCCGGGAAAGATTTCCTTCACTTCCGCCCAGCTAGTCGCAGTTATAAATACAACAAGGACCGTAAGGTATGTGATTTTTGGGAAAATGAATCTCATAGTAGGGCCTCAAATATTAGAAATTATAACCGTCCCTTTTTCCTTCGCAGCAAGCGAGTGGACTTGCATCGTTTCCTTAGACATGCGGCCGAGTTTTGTCATCTGATGCGCCTATTCTATTGGGCTGCTATTGTCCAGATGTTGATGGCGTCTCGTCCGATTAGACACCACCTCCCTATCATCGAAGCTTTCTGGTCGCGCCGCTTTACGGGTTTTAACGATTGGGCGACGGATTTTCTTCTTCTTCCGGCTTCCGCAGAAGCCCCTACCGCCGCATGCTCGTAATCCTCCCCTCGGCGGCTCCTGCAGGGAAACACCCATACGCCTGGCAGAATCGCTTCCATACATCGTTACGTAACGGCGCCCTCGGATATGAGTGGATTCTCTCGACAGGCTCGGGCGGGCGTCGCCCCACTGTCAGCAATACGGCGTCCACCCCCAGCTTCTTGGCCAACCTCGCCTTCATCGACCCACCAATAATCCTCCGCGCATCAAGAGCCATCACCCCCGCCCGGTAGAGCCCCCTTCGTCGGGCCGAATAGAGACACGGTCGGTCCCCCATGCCCAATCCGGTCTGTCCACCGTACCCGGTTGCCCCCATTGATTCGGGGCGGCCACGGCCGGCTTGATGTCGCCACCCCCTGGCGGCTTGGAGCCGCGGTGCGCGCGGATCTTCTTGTGGCGCTTCATGAGCTTGCCCAGGCAATGGTTGCTCACGCACTCACTGACCTCACGCAGATCGCCGAGTACGCAAGGGCACTATCGCGGTGGCCCCTTACCTCATGCGCTCGCCAAATCAGACCCCACAGGCAATCATCCTCTTGCGACCGCTGAAACGGGGGCGTTCCACTCTCGCATAATATCCACGTCCGGAACTCCTCCATCGCTTCCCCCCATCACCAACCGCGTCTCCCGACTCGATACCTTGCGTGACCGCCTCTTGTTTGCACTCCTCGGCACCTCGCTCCTTCGTCCTACCGTACCCTCCCAGGCTGTCAATGAAACGAGCAGCCGTTCCTCTCCCGATTCGGAGAAAGTCAAATTTCCGTTTTCATTAATAGGCCTCTTTAAAAAACGTAAGGAGTCCTGTGTATCTTGTTTGGCTGTTAAGGAAATGTCGTTCATCTACCCTTTATTATTATCGAGGCTTCGAAAATAATAGATCCATCTGCCTTTCACTTTGGTATATGTTTCAGCCATTCTCCATCAAATGGAAACGCGTTTCCATTAAAATCTCAAGTTTCCAGTTGTGTGCAGAGTACCGGAGGACTCAGCGATTAATGGTGCTATGCTCAATAGAGAACCCACATTCATGCATCAATTTTTCGATGTCTTATTAACTGGGGCAGACTGCAGATATCAGCGTATGGATTGTAGATTCATGCGTTTCTAGAAAAATGGAAACCTTTAAAGTTTATTGTTAGCATAATGAGCTCCCCCTCAAATGGCGCAGGGTAACAACTCAAGTTAGTTTCGACTTAGTTCCGACAGAGCCGAAATTTCTCATTTGGCCTTTTACGTACAAACACTGTATTATAAAGCATGCAGTATATTTAGAATTCCTACACCAATATTTCATGATATTTTTTTAACCCAACTCACAATTAGGAAGAACGCTCCTCGTTTTCGTATCATCGGCAATAAATAGGTTTTCCCCAATAGTGCCTTGTCAGGCTAAAAAAATAAGATTCCCTGTCCCTTGCAAGTGCGGCACCGAAAGTTTCGTCTTCCATGGTCGAGGCCTGTTATCTTGCTCGAGGGGCAAACGCTCAAAAAGATTGCGGACCTTGTCTGAACGGAGAGAATTGGCCCCTCTTTTCCTAGCGAAAATGCGCCCATCGAATAAGTCCATTCAGGATTTTTTGAGTCCTTTTGGTACCCCCCCTCACCTACCGAAGCGAAACCCGGCTTCACAAAAAACCACGTTATCCGAGAATCGGGAGGAAAAGTGCGATGCATTAACCGAGCGGCGTTTTCGATGAAAAAACCCCAACTAAGATTAATCCTACATATACTAAACCTCTAAGACCAAAACCATAAGTTCTTAATGATCCCCCCTTTCCCCAGCTTCACAATGGCTCAATTCTTGCTTGAATAATAATTCTATATTCTCTGTCCTGAAGGACAGTAAATTGTCCCCAAAACCTTATGAGTATCCTTTCTTTGCTCCGTCGGCAAAGCAACATAAGGATTATGCCAAGGAGGCAGGAGACAAAATGAAGGCGTTCTTCTTTCTAGTACCCTCTGTAGTGATCTGGAAAGACATCTCAGGAGATTTTTTCAATTTGAAAACCCTATAAAAAATTTTCTTACCGTTAATCCTGTAGAGTTTCGAAACCAACAAGAACATTGGTTTTTTTTAGAAGCAGTGTTTCGACAAAACCTGTCCCTAAATCTGACACAATGACCCTATTTGTCATGTTAAACGGACACTCTCTACTGAAAATTCCCCCTCAGATTGCGGCGGATTTTTTATCCAGCTAAAGAAATTCTTTATTTCACCGACATCAAAGAAGTTACGGAGAGGTGCCTTAAGAGGTAACTTGCAACCCCCGAAAGACCTCTGTTCAGAGAAAAAACAGAATCTCCCCAAGCCATTTGATGATAATTACCAAAGGGAGGAAAACCATGTACCAAAAATGTGAAAAATTTAAAGGAAATACAGTTTATATAATATTAATCGGTCTATGGTGCAACCTTTTTTTAGTGACCCCACAAATAGGCTTGGGGACGGCTTTGGGAGAGACCAGTACGGGTCTCGACTTCCCAGGGAGTGACGCTGTACCCAACTCAACAACCATGCGCTTTAAGTTTACCAATCCCCAAAACAACGGTCTCCCAATTTACGGACCAGGGGGGAATGGCCTTACCTACATCTGGCGTGCCTACCCAAGACAACAATCGGGGTACTATACAGCGTTTTTCTGGGGAAATGATGATGGGCGTGGCGATCTCAGCACATTCTTGTGGACAAGTAACGGCGGAGCCGATTCTTATTATGGGGCTCACCCATATCCCCAAAATCCGCCAAACGGCAATACACACAATTGGGAAGTTTCCGTGGAACAGCAGGATTTCACAAACGGTGCGGTGGTGTATAACCGCTGGCACACCCAAGCGCTCCGCGTCTGGGCAGACGCGAACGGTAACAAGCACCATGAGTTCTATTGGGACCTCCCGAATATTGATTCCAGTCATGTGGTTACCCGTACCTCACCACCCGATTGGGGTAACGTCAATCCTCCTGCTCCAGCGCTAACCTGGGGGGATGCGCCGTGGCAACCCGGCAACGAGGTGTGGAACGGTATCCTTCGTGGCATACAAGTCTACTCGAGTCTCTTGACCAAGAATGAGATGTTGAGCGAAGCCAATGCCCCACTTTCTACTGCCGCTGGCGCCAACACTATTTGGTATCTGAACATGAACCCGACACCGACAGATATCTCAGATAAGAGCGGGAAGGGTCATCATCCATCATGGGTGGGCAGTAAACGTCCTGCGCTCTATTCTGATACTAATTCATCCGACACTACCCCTCCCGCTCCACCAACAGGTCTTCAGATTCAATTACAATAAGAACAGGAGAATCTTCTATTATGGAAAAAATAAATGGATCAATGGTTGCTCGGCTACTTTTTTTTGCGGTTTCTCTTTCTTTTTTTAATGGTGAATCCGTCCACGCTTTACCGTCTTTTCCTGGAGCAGAAGGCTTTGGCACGCAAACCCCAGGCGGGCGAGGAGGCCCAGTCCTAGTGGTGACCAACCGTAATTCTTCCGGTCCCGGCTCTTTTCGGCAAGCCATGTTGACCACCGGACCGAGAATAATCGTTTTTCGGGTTTCAGGTGTAATTGACTTAGGCGGCCCAATCCAGTTGACAGAGGCCCATAGTAACGTGACGGTTTTGGGACAGAGTAGCCCTGGCGGCATCACTTTCATTAATGGGTCCATTGGAAACTATCAAACCAATGTTCATGACGTAATCATCCGGTTCATTCGTATGCGCGCGCAGGCAGAGGACACCATCGCCTTTAATCCCGTGTACAATCTGGTTATCGATCATTCCGACTTTTCGGGGGCGGCGGACGAAACGTTCGACATAGACGCCAGTCACGATTATACCGTGCAATGGTCGACAATTCTGAACAGCATGAGTGGAGCCAACAGCCAAAATTACGGCATCCTCCTTGCGTACCGGCCGACCAACAACATTTCGTTTCACCACAACTTCAGTGCGCACCACTTTAACCGCTGCGGCGCCAATATCCATTGGGCTGGCGGAGGGTCTGTGCCAGCGGGTGGTGCAAATCTCGACATCCGCAACAACATTTTCTATAACTGCGCGTTTCAGCAGATTTATCGGCAGGAGCTTCCGCCTGCCGAAGGGGTGAACTATAACTTGATTGGCAACTATGCCAAGAGCGGGCCCAACACCCCCGCGAACTCCATGATGTTTGGATTGGATGGAACGATTTACATGAACGACAACTTATACCCGGGTCAGTCCATTATGTCCGTCTACTCAAATCCCACCTATCTCACAAAGCCCCATTCCTTTCCTTCAATCACTACGACCTCCGCTCTTAAGGCCTATGACGATGTGTTCACCTGGGTCGGCTCCTGGCCCCGGGACGCCATGACAACCCGCACCATCAATGAGGCCAAGGCAGGCACCGGCACCCTTGGCAAATTGAATGACCCGTTGAATACCAACACGGGCCCTGCCCCGCCTTCTGACTCCGACGGGGACGGTATCCCCGATGGATGGGAATCCTCTCACGGACTGAATTCGAGCAACGCCCAAGACTCCCGACAAATTCATTCCAGCGGTTACGCTCACATAGAAGTCTATTTGAACGAAGTGGCTCAGCAGATAACTGGGCAAATTCCTAATCCTACAGACACTACCCCCCCAGCCGCACCCAGCGGGCTGGATGTGCGGACTTTTTGATTCCCTTCGCAATCGGCTAATTTTTTGGGGCGGAGGTGAAAGTGGCATCAAATAAATGTTCGTCGAACTAGGCTTTCGCAATGACTAGCGGGAAAAATGTCTAGCAGGAAAAGACTATATTTGCGATTTCCACAGTCCCTGGCCATGGGGCACGAATGAAAATACCAACCGGTTGCTTCGGCAGTATTTTCCCAAGGGAACGGGTTTGGCGAGGTACGCACAGCGGACATAGAAAAAATGGCCCTACGAGTGAATCAGGGCCCTCGTAAAACATTAGCGCTTCAGACACCAGTGGAGACACTACAAACCAATGTCGCAATGACGGGTCGAACTCAATGCCGTTTTTTTTAAGATTTCTTTCTCCATCTTCAGGCCCTTATTTTTCGCCTTGAGTCGACGAAGTTCTTCCTGTTCGCCTGTCAATCGACCATTGCCTTGAAAGATTTGCCCTCTCTAGCTTGAGCCTCTTTGACCCATCGCCCCGGCAGAGAGAGGTGGCCCCAGTTTTTTGAACGACGCAATGGTTGTCGATAAGTGGATCGCTCCCGGTTGAGTTAAGCTGCTTTGATAGGCAGCGGGTTATCAACATACTTCTGATCCGGCGTCTTACCTCCATGGCTCGAATGAGGGCGCCGGCTATTATAGAACCGAAAATAGCGAGTGAGTCCTGCGTGTGCCGCAGCGACTGACTCATAGGCATGGAGGTACACCTCTTCGTATTTCACCGATCGCCAGAGGCGTTCGACAAAAATATTGTCCCGCCACGCCCCTCGACTATCCCTACTCAGGCGAATCCCTTGCGCCTTGATAAGCTCGGTAAATGCATGACTCATAAACTGACTGCCTTGATCGGTATTCATGAAATCTGGGGGTTCATACTGGCTCCGGGCGTCCGCAACGGCGTCGAGGCAGAACTGGACGTCCATAATGATCAATACACGCCAGGCTAAGACGCGGCGTGTAGACCAATCCACCACGGCCACCAGATAGACAAAGCCTTTGGTCTGTGGGCTGTACGTGATATTCATGGCCCACACCTGATTGGCTCGAGTGATCACTAAATCCCGCAACAAATACGGATACACTTTGTGGGTTGGGTGCCGCTGTGTCGTCCGCGGCTTGCGATAGCGTGCTTCTACGCCCATCCGTCGCATCAGCGTGGCGACATGCTTGCGTCCAACTAGCAAGTCTTCCTCCCGCAAGAGCTCCCGGAGCATCCGGGCCCCGGCAAAGGGCCATGCCAGATGTAACTGGTCAATCCGGTTCATGAGCCGCTGGTCCACTTCAGAGACCGGCTTAGGCTGATAATACATACTGCCACGACTTACCCCCAAGGCGTGAGCTTGTTTCGTAATGGATAACTGGTGCGGGCGGTCAATCGGCTTGCGCTCAGCACGCCCGCTTTGGTGAGCGCAGTTTCTAAAAAATCATTTTCCAACGTCAACTCACCAATCTTGCATGAAGGCTTTTCACATCAACCGGGGCTGGAGGTGACTCTCCTCCCTCAAACACCCCTGCCGCACGTTCCAGCAGCAAGGTCTTCTATTGGGTGGTTTGATTCGGGTGGACATCAAATCGTTGGGCCAGTTCGGCTAGGGTTCGCTCACCCTTGATCGCGGCCAAGGCCACTTTGGATTTAAACGCAGGCGAATGATTCCGTCGAGGTCGTCTTGCCATGGCCTACACTCCTTTCAGCAGTGGCGCTATCATGCCACAGTTGGCGGAGCGTCTCCACTTAGCCCGCTGTTCAGTTTCTTGGGACCGCCTCTATTAGATGGATATGCTATTTATTTCACTGTTAATTTTGACGATGACATCTTCTTTTCGACGCACCCTATAGGCTTAAATACGAGTTGGGCCGGAAGGTTACTAAGTGTAGAACAAAGAAATTTAGGAAAAAGTCAGTCTTTCGAGTTCAATATGAACATTGAAGACATAAGTGATCCGAACTCCTGTCGCTGGTCGATTAACTAGCGAGGCGTGGAATAACCAACTATCATGATTGATGCCACTCGAAGGACAATTCCTTCTGGTTCAATCCATGAAGAGACTATCTCCCTTGCTCAAGGTACAATCTAAGCAAACGACGGCCTTCACAACACTAGTTTGTCAACATTTCAATTCGGCAAAGTGCCAGCTCGGTCTTTTTTCTGAAAAAGATTTTGCAAAAAACCTGCGAGGTCTTTCATCAAGTCATGTCGAGAGCTTATCAAGCGGCGTAGATTGTAATATTGAACCCTCCATTTATCCCACTTGCCTAGCGGCGCAGAGTGGACAGCCTTAACAATTGCGATATTCTTTTTCCAAGTCGGCATTGTAAAGTTCGAACGGCTATTGCCTGTCCAAAAAAGTTGCTGTTTACTTTCATCCCCTCGCTCAGAACTACTTGCCTCAAAATGCATTCGTCGGTAAAACAGCTGCTCTGGAATCTCAATGAATTTGCCATAGAGTGTCAGTTCTGCCATGAAATTTGTATCTGCAGCAGGGTAACTGCCGTTTCCCATTAGCGAGGTGTGTGCGACGGCTGAAGTGCGCATGAGCCCGTATATGACATTCGTTTGACCAACCGCCTGAAAAAATCTCGAAAGCCTCTCATAGGCCGTTGACTGTTGCAAGTTGAGATTGTCATCATAATGTTGGATATATTTACCATCTTGATCGATCAGACATGTTTTTCCATAGCAGAGAACTGCGTCTGGGTTACTTTCTAATACAGCAACACATTTCTCATGTAACTCAGGTGCACATAGATCATCTGCATTGAACCATCGAAAATATTTGCTTTGAGCTAGCCGGAAAAGTCGGTTGTAATTGTTGCTAGCACCCATATTTTCCTGATTACGTAAGTACGTAATGCGTTTGTCTTCCAAGGTAAAGTCGCGGCAGATTTCTTCGGTCCTATCCGTAGAAGCATTATCCGAGATAATTAAGACGAAATCCTCGAAAGTTTGCCCTAGTATCGACCGAATCGCTTCTTCAATGTAGCGTTCGCCATTATAGACTGGCATGCCCACCGTTATTACTGGTTCAGAGATAGTCATAAGGAAATTTCAATGCATCACTTCGATTTGGTGTCTCTGAATGAAGGTGAGACCGAATTCAAGCTGTACCTGGCTCGCAAATGCCCATTGATCAAATTTCTATACAGTCAAATATGATCATACCGAATATACGGTCCGAGCTTCGCCAAGCTCCGGTCATGATGAGAGCAGCAGGTGTTGCGGTCTCGTGCGATCATACCGCCAAGTCCTACTTCTTGCTCGATTTGGCTCCTTAAATGGCACCTTTTCTTGCCCGTCCTCATCCCAAGCGAAATCGAGAATTCTCACATCCTTCCGACCCTCAATGGCCTCGTCAGGATTTATCTGTTGAGCATAGTAACCCGATAGAGCTAAAACCATGTTTCCCAACTGATATGTAAACTCGCCACCCATGGGAGTCAACAATTAGTTGTAAACTTGGTTCTGACCGCTAGCCATTGAGCTATTGTCATGTATGGACGCTCCTTCAAATGCAAGGATGCTGAAACGAATGAAAGGCGTGAGGTTTGCCGTCATGTATCCGGCCTGTTTCTGCGGGAACCATGCCCGCTGGCCTTGATGGAATCCGCCGACCTGGCGGAGGAGAGATGCCCAGTCAAATCTGCGAGCTGATCGCTCTGACAATAACTCGGGTTGAATCTCTCCTGGCTTCCTGTCTCGCCTTCATTGTTGTGTCACCCTCGCAAGTCCTGTCACGTACCTCTCGTCGCAACCTCCCGTTTTACCGGAAAACTGGATTGAAGTGTTGCTGGTCTCGCATCATCGCCCAGACCGTCCGGGCTGTTTTATTGGCCATGGCCACCAGGACGACATTCGTCGGCCGTCTCTTCAGTAATGCTGTGATCCAAGGTACGGGCTGCTTCGGTGCTCCCCGCTGCCAGCGAAGCACGGCTCGGGATCCGTGAACTAATAAACGCCTGACATATCCATCGCCACGCTTCGAGATCCGTCCTAACCGGCTTTTACCGCCCGATGAATGTTGGCGAGGGACAAGACTCAGCCAGGCCGACAGATGGCGACCGGATTTGAACTGCCTCCCATCGCCAATCGTGGCAATGAGGGCAGTAGCCGTGATGACGCCGACGCCAGGGATGGTCGTTAACCGTTGGCTGCCTTGCTGAGACCGATGCCAAACCTGCAGTTGGCGCTCCACGTGTCGGATGGCCTCCTTCACACCCTGGAGCTGAGCCATGAGCACGCGTAAGGCTTCCCGAGCCCAAGCCGGCAGTCTGATATCTGCTAGGTCAGTAATGACTGTCAACAGATCGTCGATACGCGACGCACCTCGGCTGGCGGTGATCCCAAACTCACTGCAATGCCCTCTCAGGGCATTGATGAGCATCGTGCGTTGTTTCACCAGGAGTTCTCGTGATCGATGGAGCATGAGTACCGCTTGTTGGTCAGGACTCTTGATGGGAACAACGCGCATGTTGGGCCGGACCACGGCTTCCGCAATGGCTTCGGCATCGGCGGCATCATGTTTGTTCGTCTTCAGAAAGGGCCGGACATATTGTGGAGGAATCAACCGCACGTCATGCCCGTAGGTTCGCAGCTCTCGCGCCCAATAGGGCGCACTGCTGCAGGCTTCCATACCAATCAAACACGGCGAAAGCGTCGCAAAAAACTTTACGACTTGTCCGCGCCGTAATTGTTTTTTCAAGACCGGGCCCCCATCTTGATCGACGCCATGCACTTGAAAGACTCGTTTTGCCAAGTCCAGCCCAATGGTGGTGATGTTGTTCATTTGCCTCTCCCCTGAATGATGAGTAATGGCCATCAGTATACTCGCCATCTTGTTTTTAGAGGAGCGTCCATACCATTAAATCTGGTGTCTGGGGCGTTAGTTACGCGGCGACGGGTTCGTTCATTGTGACTTCTATTCCATCTGTAAATTGCACCCCCTTAATCACCAAAGCCAACTGCCGGAATCCTCTCAGTCGTCGCCAGGTTTGTTCCGCACAGCGGCCGAGCTTGAACATCATGTGTAACATCCCATCCCGCGTCAGACAGCTTTTGGTGCGCTTCGTTCGGTGCCGGATCGTGCCAAAGATTGATTCAATGGGATTCGTGGTGCGCAGACTTTGCCAGTGTGCCGCTGGAAACGCATAGAACGTGAATAAGGCCTCTCGATCTTTCTCAAGGCAGGCCGTCGCCTTCGGGTACTTCGCTTCATAGGTCGTCAGAAACGCCCCGAACGCTCGGTTCGCATCGGCTTTGGTCTCTGCCTGCCAGATCTCGTGCAGCGCCTGTTTCGCTTTGGGCTGCACGCTCTTCGGCAAGGCATTGAGGACATTCCGAGTTTTATGCACCCAACAGCGCTGCGGCTGAGTGGTGGGGTAGACTTCCTCCAATGCGCCCCAGAATCCCAGGGCCCCATCGCCAATGACGACAGTCGGGGCCTTCATGCCGCGGGCCTTGAGTTGGAGCAACACCTCTCGCCAACTTTGCGTCGACTCCCGCACCCCATCTTCGATGGCTAAAAGCTGCTTCTCCCCCTGGCTCGTGACCCCGATGACCACTAACGCACAGAGCCGTTGTTCGTCAGCTCGAAGCCCGCTGTAAATCCCGTCAACCCAGACATACACCCAAGTCTCCTCATCAAGGCGTTGCTGGCGCCACGTCTGGTACTCCGTTCGCCAGGTCTGCTTTAACCGCGCCACCGTACTGGCCGAGAGGCCTTTGGCCTCCGGACCCACTAAGGCTTCCAAGGCCGTCTGCATCTCGCCGGTCGAAATGCCTTTCAAATAGAGCCACGGAATCGCCGCTTCCAGCGTGGCCGATTTCCGTACATACGGCGGTACCAACGCGGAGTGAAAGGTGACCGGCGACCCTTGACGACTGCGCACCGTCGGGACTTGGACCGACACCGGGCCCAGGCCTGTTTGAATCTCCCGCTCAGGATGATGCCCACTGCCAACAACCATAGCTCGCCCCTGCTCATCCTGCTGATCCGCATACTGCGCTAATAATTCGGCTCGCTCTGCCTCCAAGGCGTGGGCTAGAAGCTGCCGGGCACCGGTTCGAATTAACTCGGTTAACGTATCTCGGCTCACTGGTTCTTTTGATGGTGTTTTGCTACTCTCTGGCATCGTGGCGTCTCTCCTTTTTGGCGGTTGATCTAAGGATGTCTCGCAACACCCATTTCAACCCGAGACGCCGCGTCTTTTCAACGCACCCAAACACCACTTTCAACTATAACTCCTAGCCATTATAGTATGGGCACTGTTCAGGCCGTTATCGAAATGTGAGATCAGGAGACAGAAACTAGCATAGGACAAAGGTCAGGTGTTCCAAACCGCCTGATTTAGGGGCAACCACAACCAGAGCTCAAAAAACTTTTACTTCTGGTATCGGCACCACAAACTGCGCTCCCCACTTTCGTGTATAAGCCAATTGCTCACTGATCTCATCTTTCAGATTCCAGGGCAGGATCAAAATGTAGTCGGGCCGCGTGTGATCGATCTGCTCTGGTCTATGAATCGGTATCCTCACACCCGGCATGTAACGACCATGTTTGTATGGATTACGGTCGACCAGGTAATCGATCATGTCGGTCCGCACGCCGCAGTAATTCAAGAGCGTCGACGCTTTGCCTGGGGCGCCGTAACCAACAACCGTTTTGTCCTGCCGTTTTGCCTCCACCAGAAAATGCAACAGTTTTCGCTTGGTCTCCGCTACCCTATCGGAAAATCCTGCGTAGAATGCCAAATCATTAATTCCGGCCTCTAACTCCACCTCCATTGTCCGGCGATAGGCTTCGGTCACCGCCCGCGCTTCATTATCGATATGTTTCCCGTAGATTCTCAGCGATCCGCCATGTGTCGGCAGGGTTTCTACATCAAACAATGTGATGCCATGTGCTGCGAAGACCTGCTCCACAGAATACAGCGAGTAGTAGCAGTAATGCTCTTGATAAATCGTGTCAAACTGGTTCTCTTCCATCTGTCGTACCAGATGCGGAAACTCTACGGTCAACACCCCATCATCGGCTAGCAAGATCTTCATGCCAGCGACAAAATCATTTAGATCTGGCACATGCGCCAACACGTTGTTGGCGATCAATAGACTGGCCCGCCGCCCTTGACCTCTCAGCTCTTGTGCCGTTTCGACGCCGAAAAATTTCACTAGACAATTCACGCCCAACTTGGTCGCCTCGGCGGCACAGTTGGCAGCCGGCTCGATCCCCAGGTTTGGAATTCCCCGAGCCACAAAGTTTTTCAGCAAATAGCCATCGTTCGAAGCCAACTCCACCACCAGACTCGAGCTGTCCAGATTCAACCGTTTAGTAATCATCTCGACATACCGCGCCGCGTGCTCAAGCCACGATGTTGAAAACGAAGAAAAGTAGCCATAGTCGCCACCGAATATATCTTCACCATGCACGTATTCTTCAACCTGTACGAGAAAACACTTTTCGCACACAAACGCGTGTAGCGGATAGAAAATCTCAGGTTTGTGAAGATCTGGCTCGGAGAGCCAGTTCTCGCAGAGCGGAGACAAACCCAAATCGACAAGTGTATAGCGCAGCGCGTGGCCGCAGAAAATGCAGTCCCCCTTAGCCTTTCCAATTTTGGGCAGCCGTCCCGAGGCCGGCCCACCAGAGTTCTCTATGCAAGATGTCATTAATTCAGCCATGGATGGATTCCTTACTTAACTTCCTCAAATAAAAGCTTTTTTGTTGTTGACTTTTTTGCGGACAATCATTGCACCTGTCAAACTGGGATAATCTCTTGGTTCGCATCAGACTTGAGACTTGTTGCATGGGAGGATCAAATTGCAGGCTACCAGTTTCTCAGCAGCCTCGCGCATCTCAGCCAGCGGGAGACCGCTTCGTTGGGCAATATCAAGCAACGAATGGTTTTGATCGGAAAAACTCAATATCCATTGCGCCGCCTCCTGCATTACCGCCCTTTTAGGATTCTCGCTACCGTACGTATCGTACAAACCGGCTGACCCCAATCGCGGCTCGCACCAAGGGTGTTGGTTTTGGTATAGGATGTTTGCCTCTAAAGCCGCAAAGATCTCCATGCAGCATTCAAGCGAGTTCTCCAGATATTCTGGTCGGACAAGTTCTAGATTGTCACTCGAGCTATGATACTCGGCGAATTCACCCTCCGCTGTTCGCGTCAACCGACCGACCGGTAGGTTGAAGCCGGGCGAGCAGTACTGTCGCTCATCGAAGCCAGTCGGTGAAAATTCCCTAATCTCGTGCTGGGCACCTCGGTCGCGTAACACCAGTTCGACGGCCTGATCGATTGCAGCCTTACCCTGCCGGCTCCGCTTATACGTCATAGGACCCGCATCACCAAGGCAGGCCAACACCAACCCATGGTGGATGCGAGGGATTGTCTCCCGATTCATCGCTAGCCAAGTGATCGGACCGATCGTCCCTGGGAGAAATAGGAATCGATATGAAAGCCGCTGCCGAGTCTGATGCAGCTGAGCTGCAAAAAACGCGGCCACTACGATTCCCGACAGATTGTCGTTGGCCAGCGATGGGTGGCAAGTGTGCGTCGAGAAAAGCACCTGCTCGTCCGTTTCGCCCGGTAGAAACAGTTCACCATAGCTAAGAGATCCGGGCCGCAAATCGGCGTCAATGCATACTTCATACTCAGCATCTGGGCCTGCTTGACGGAATTGATCAAGCTGAGAGTCGCTCAAGCAAAATCCCCAGCCCTCTTGAAAATACTTCGTGCGGTATGGAATCCAGTCAGGATGCTCCGGCAGCGAGTGCAAAAAAGGTTGCAGCTTAGCGAAAGTCATTGTTTCTCGGATTCCCTGACTGTATGCCACCACGTGCAAATTGTTGCGTTGATAATCGACCAAACGTTTGCCTTGTGCGTTACTAATCCAGGCGTCTCGAATTGTCCACTCGTTGGGTACAGTCCACCCGAAAACGGGAGTTCCCGAATCGACTTCATGTACTTTCAGCGGAACAATGCTTTGTAACAGCTGGAGTGTCTGCCGCACACCAGTCCCTGTTTGGCTACGATGCAGAGGAAACAATTCCCGCATCAGCGCGTGCATCTGTTCACCGCGTCCGCCCTCGAGAAGTTTGTCTGACGGTCGAGGGTTCATCGTTGCAATGGCATTTCAGGTTTGTAAAGAGAAACTTCGGTCAGGTGAGCCGGCAGATTAGCCAATAACACACACAAAGGCCTTTCAATTATAATGGCACTAAAGCAATTGTCCACCAAGGCCTCCGATCCACATTTCCGACAAAGTGTTATAAGCAAGGCAACCATTTGCTGGTGACACAGGGGAATCACGTTGATCCTAACTTCCATCGCATAGTGTCATCTAACTGACCAGTTTCGAGTAGATGTTTGAGCTGAGAAATTCGTTTGTATTTGGGGCCTTCGTAATCGTCAGCATTGAGGCCTATACTTCGAAAAGACTGATAGATATTTTCCGCACCGCTTCGTGCATTCCATTGCAACGGATGATCCGGGAATGTAGATTTGTACTTTGAAAAATCTACACGATAATTCCGCTTGTCACCTCCAGCATCCGCTGCAAACCCTAATTGACAGTCAGGAATCGTTTTTAGCACTATTTCTGCGAGCTGCTTAATCTGATAGTTTTCGGCATTTAAGCCGACATTAAAAGCCTCGTTATGAACCAATTCGCGCGGTGCCGATAAGGCAGCCAGAACTGCACGCGAGATATCTTCGATGTGCACAATAGGGCGCCAGGGTGTTCCATCGCTTTTGAGATGTACTTTCCCTGTGGTAAACGCCCAGGCCAAAAGATTATTCAGCACGACATCAAAACGAATTCGTGGTGAAACTCCATAAGCCGTTCCATTACGCATGAACGTCGGACTGAAATCGGAATCCGCGAGTTGCTTGACATCCTGTTCGACTCGGACTTTTGAGATTGCATAAGGCGTTACTGGATTGAATTCTGCAGATTCATTAAGAATGTTATCTCCCGCAGCTCCGTAGCTACTGCAAGAAGAAGCGAAAACATATCGGGAAATACCGACCTCTCTAGCCATCTCAGCCAGACGAACACTCGCGAGATGGTTTATGTCGTAAGTCATTTGAGGATCGATATCGCCAAGCAAGTCATTGGATAATGCGGCGAGATGAACAACGGCGTCCAAATCCTGAAGATCCTCCTTCTCAACATCACGTATGTCCTTGATAATCTCTGGAACGGGGGCTGGAGCACTACCGTACGTGCTGTTTCGATAGAGATCACTATCGAGGCCAACCACCTCATGACCAGCGGACCTTAACATCGGCACCATCACCGTCCCGATAAATCCTTTATGGCCAGTGACCATTACTCTCATGCGTGTTCCTCCTGATGGAGCATTGCCTACTACGCTGACACCACAAATATTGATTGATGCTGCGTTACCATTGGCAAAGCAGTTTTCGAGAATAAAACGCCTCAGCGTACCTTTCCTGTCCGCCAGATTCTAAACCCCGCAAACACAGTAATGCCTGAAAGGTTTCCACAGTAAACCAAGGCTTGGAATGTTGTGTTTTAAAGTTCGTAAGGAGATGGCATATTTTTTTCTTGGCGGTTAAATCGTCGATTGGAGAGAAAAAATTTGGTGTGCCGACATCCCCATCGTACTTGGGGATTTCATACTCCAATATCAAGTGGTCCCTGAAGGTATTCCAAGTGAACTCGGATACGATACGGTGATCCTGATGCAAGTCATGGCGATAATGCGTGAAAATGAGGTCCGGCTGGAAGGATGCTTTAATTTCTTGAAAAAAGTTCTTGATATCCTTGCCTGCGAACGGAAAACAAGTATCTTCGAATGCCTTCACCACGATGGTCTTGTTTTCTACTTTTTCCAGCAACAATTCCGCACTTTGGACCGCTTCTTGTCGCCTCTCGTTATCGTTGGCGCCAAAAATAACCCAAAAAAATTCTATGTTCCTGTACTCTCTGATCAACTGGAGTATCGTTCCGCCGCATCCAATTTCGATGTCATCACTATGAGCCCCAAGGCACAAGACCTTTAGCCTCGCGCCTGGCTCCTTTGCGCAGGTCATTTGCAACATGGGACTCCAATACTTGTAACTATAAATTTAACTAGGGCTTGTTCCATATTTGCCAAGGCGTATCACCGGCGTCAACCAAGTTATTGAATTCTCTCTTGTCCGCGAAAGTATCCATGGCCTTCCAAAAACCGTCGTATGTGTAAGCGAGAAGCTTGTTTTTCTTGATGAGTCGCTGAAATGGTTCCTGTACTAACTCCTCACCGTCGTGAATATAGTCAAATATTTCTTTTTTGAAGGCAAAAAATCCGCCGTTGATTCGATGATCTGTAAATTTTACATTTTTGATCGTCGTGACCACACCTTCTGGTGTCGTAGTAATGAAATGGTAATTGAGATTTGGCCTTACACTAACGAAGCAGCCAACCTTGTCACTGTTTTTCAAGAAGTCTACTAACTCTGGAAGCGGTAGATTAGTCAGGCCATCGCTGTAGTTGGCGAGAAAAATATCGTCGCCCCCAAGATATTTTCTTACAGCCATCAAGCGTTGCCCAATGTTCGAGTAGATTCCTGTATCAGCGAAGGTAATGCTCCAGTCATGAATGTCATTATTGTAAAGGTGGAGCGTCTGGCCTCCGTTATACATTACGAAATCATTCGACAGACACTCGTCATAGTTCTGAAAGTAAGCTTTGATACTCTCCCCTTTGTAGCCAAGGCACAGAATAAAATCCTTGTGGCCAAAATAAGCGTAATACTTCATAACATGCCATAGAATTGGCCTGCTTCCTATTTCAATCATGGGCTTAGGCAGCGTGGAGGAATAGTCCCGCATCCGCATCCCCTGGCCACCACAAAACAGAACAACTTTCATCAAATGTTTCTCCACTTGGATTTCATTTTAATGCTGAAGAACAGGAGTAAAATTTTTATCGGCAAACGGAGGTATTGACTTTAACAATGGCCGGAAAGGACGATTGAACATCCGTAGCAGACACAGATCCCTCCAGATGATCCTGTTAATCGTTGTGAGATTTAGCCTTTGGTAGAGCTTGAAGATGGCGTCACCCTGGTTGCGAGTGACACGAGAAATATTGAAAACCACCTTTTCCCGCTCTAAGACCTGCTGGAGTACGCGACGGGTCAAGACTGTCGCGAAAACAGAGTTCTTACACGTCAGATGCTCGAGCTTACCCCAAACCAGAAAAACAACGTACTCTTGTTTCTTGGTGCAGATAGATGGGTCATGCGAGACGTTCATGACCCACCTTGATGGAGTCGTTTGGCAGGGTCTCTGAGGACCGTTCGTCACTGCATTCAGCTCTTAACACAATGTTAAGGATCTCTCGCCAAAAGTGTTGGACGAGCAGGTAGATCGGAGCCTTCTCGACGAAATCCCAGCAGGAGTTGAACATATCGGCCATGTCCTCCTGAACGTTTCAAAGAAATGCGGATAGGTGAAACTTCATTAAAAAGCAGTGAAATTCAGGCGCCTCCAGTCGAACTGTGATAACTTCACGGCAGACTGGAACCCCAAACAATTTGCTGAATTCTTTGCGCATCATAATTTAACCAGGCAATTTAATGTATTCCCCCTATGGGGCATAGGCAAATTTCGGATGATTTAAGTATTTGTTTCCAAACGCGTGTGCGCCTGATCGTTTCCCTTCAGTGTGGGGGTCTCCCTCACTGGGTGTTTGGAATGCAGACTAAATTTAAATCGCTTTATTAGATATTCCTCTGATTTTTTTCGGAGAAGGAAGACTGCAATTTTCTGTGTATGATTTTTTGGTTAACCATTTCTTGCCAAGCCTGGAATGGTAGACTACCGAGTTATCAAAGGTCGGAAAATTTTTCTTGTTCTCCATCTTGATCAGCTGATTGAAAAACTTAAGTAGCCGTAAAGCGTTTGAGATGTCCCTGTAAATCATGAACGAGATCTTGGCCTGGCTTATCATCGTCGAAATCATATTCAGCGAGGCTTGTTTGGCAGACAGCCGAACCACTGGAGTTTGACCTCTGAACGCATAGCTAGGTCCATATTGGCTGTCATGGCGGATCCCTGTCTCATACCCCAATGAGATTCGGCCTGTTCCTGATTACCACCTGCGGCATTACTAGGAAGGTCACGGCAGAACCACTAGCGAACTGCAGCGGAATATTGCCCATAGGCACGCTCGAGAGGCCTCTTATCGAGTGAACCCCCAGCGTTTGAGGTATTCATCCACTGCGCTGATCGGCCTACGTACCTGCAGGCGTGTGGCAATGAGTTACTGCAACACTTACCTTATCAAATCGCATTATTAATAATGGTGCCGATCGAATCGATGCCGAGCTGCAGACATTTTTCTGGTCGGCAGGTGGGAGGGACTTTACGTTGCCGGCTTGGCGTAAGGATGGGGCGGACATGCAGGCTATTCGACGGACCTTAATCAACTCTGTTGAAAAGCGACGCTTGGCGCTGAAAATGCGTGGGTATCTGTATTTCAACAGACTACATCTACATAGTGATTACGATGTCCCAATCGGGAAGCGTCCGGGTCTATATCCGAAGCGATTCGGGTTCAATCTGATTAATGGAGGCTGGCAGAACGACAAGGAGCGATTCGCTCTCGCAACGCGCCGATCTCAGTCTATCCGTCGATCAGGTTGAAAACTGTGTCGTATTGGGCCTGGACCGCGGACTTGAATTTAGGCATCTGCTCTCGAAGCGAGCTTGTAATGGAGGCGGAATGTTTTTCCAAAGCTATGAAGCGGTCGGTCAGTTCGTCAACTCTAAAGCTCTCTCCCTCAATCACGTAGTCGCCCTGGCCAAGCCATTTCATCAAGTCTCGCGACTTATCGTGATAGGCAATCGCTAAAACGGGTTTCTGAAGCGCTAGGGAGAGCAGAATTCCGTGATAACGCGTGGCGACTACGATGTCCAACTCTGCCAATGCGCTTAGTAAATCGTCCAAGCTCTGAAAAGTTGGTTCTACGATGAGTTGGTCATACTTCGCTTCGCCCTTGGTCTTCATCTGATTGATTACGTGAGTGGCCACTTCGGGGTCGACCTTGAGTTGAGTCGGTATGAAGCGCACTTCACAACCACGCTCTACCAGCCCATCCGCGAACCTGGCCAACTTCGCGACATAGGACTGATACTTTGCCGCATCGCTGTCGAACCAATAATCGCCGTAGAAGGGCAATAAGTTGATTCCAACCACAGGCAGTCGGTCACTGCGATCAGACTGTTTGGAGCGGATCGAGGATCGGAGACTGAAGGCCAGATCGGGAACGATCTGGTCAGCATCGAATCCATGGAGGGTGTCCACCCAACGCTTTGAGGTCACGTCCCGATAGGAGCGATAGCAGGCCTGTTGCAGTGCATACCGAAGGAAGCGACGACCGAGCCAAGTTTCAATTGGACCCGCTCCCAGACTCAGGAAAACCACTTTTGCTCCAGTATTACGCGCGAGAAGCGTCCACTTGAGCACGGTATAGGGGAAGGCCCATGGCCCACCCACGAAATCATTCAGCTGGTGGGAACCGGCGATGATCAGCAGATCGAGGCCCTCGATGCGTTGGCGGCTTTCGCGCAGGAATCCAAATTCTTTGCCGATCGTGGGAATTATTTTCAACGCCACCATGGCACCACGCATCAGCGAGGACAAGATTGGAATAGTTTTCACAAATTCCTTCACGCCCTGAAGCAAAGATGAATTCGGTGCTTGGGGCACCACTGCCGACCCTGAGGTCGCCTCGGTCGCCGTTGTTTCTTGAGTTACGGCAAAGTCTGCACTCGACGAGGCTGGAAGCATCGGGACCGCCCCGCGGCGAATCGGAAAGGATGGAATCCCGTGCCTCCTTTGTGTGTCGACCGGCGTGATCGTGAGGCCATATATCTCTGCGTCGGGCCAACGAGCGCGAGTGTTTTGTATTACCGCAGCAATAATCGACTCGTCTCCGAGATTTTCATTACCCACGTGTCCCATGATTCCAACCCGCTTAGGGCGCGACGAGGAAACCTGTCCTTGAGATCTTGCAGTTGGCACGGCACCTTCCTCCATCACGACTTCTTCTGTCCTAATACGATGATTGAGTAGCCGAACCCCATCTGCTCCTTCAACTCGTCCAGGCGGGCCGGTGTGATGAACCAACTCAGTGCCCTCGCGAGTTTGGGCGAGTTGATGATTCGCAGCCAACCGCGGTTGCCCATAGGTATCACCGACGTGGAGTCAAGGACATTGAAGTATGGCTCAATGATACCCTTTAGCTCTTTCATGTCCAGCCATTTCTTGATGTGATCCTCCGGGTCCTCACCTCCAACGCCCACGCCATCGGAATCTCTCATGCGCTCCATTACGAAACGATTCGCGGCAGTAATAATCAAATACCCACCAGGCTTGATGACATCGATGATCCGCTTCATTAGCAGAGCTTGATCGCTGACATGGGGGATCACCTCCTGGCAGACGACCAAATCAACAGGCTCGCTAGTCAGCTCGATTTCGTAGAGATCGCCCGCAGTATATTTGATTCCGGGGAAGTCCTTCTTGGCTGCCTCGATCGCCGCTTCGGAAAGGTCGACACCCTCTGCCGTACCGAACTCGGAGAGCATTTTGGTCATCCAGCCGGTTGCACAGCCGACATCGAGAATTCTCGGATGATCGAGCCGGAGTCCCTTGAGCATCTTGATGATTACTTGGGATCGCCTCTTCTGCCATTCGTTGGGCGTTTCCTGCTTTCCCCACCGGTCGTCCCAGTATGCTTGTTGTGCCTCAACCGACGGATTTGCTCCACTCTTTGCAATATTATCCATAAAACTTCTCCTTTTGATCAGCGGACTTCAAAATCTTTACCCGCCCCCATCTATCTAAGTACTTCTCGTCGCTCCATCGTCGTTTCTGAAGGCGATATGAGAAGGGCCAAGACCGGTCAGTCGGAGCTCTTGCTTATTAATTGCCTCAGAAATCCTGGGGGGGCGAGGCGATTCCTTTCAGAGGACGTAAGGCTTACGGCCCAAGCTCCGAACGCCGCTAGCGGCAGGACGGCTGCCACCTGAGCGAAGTAGAGAATCAGATTATCGGCTGGCCAGATCTGCTCGATTTGCCAGGTCGCAAGCGCGAATGGGGTGATCGCAACCGCTGGTCGAATCCACACTGTAAGCCAGAACTTGGGAATCGATGTCCCCAACACTCGATTTACGTACCACGGCGCAAATATGATGGATGCCACCAAACGCGGTGCAGTTGTTCCCCATGCTACGCCGACAATACCATACGATTGAAGCCAGTATAGACTAAGGCCAATGTTGCATACCGCTTCAATAATAAATGCGGGGACGAGCCCGGCATGTTTTGAGATACCCATCATAGTGGCCACTACGACCTGATACCCGATTGCGAACCAGAGAGCCAAACTCAATATCCAAAGAATTTCGCCAGACGGCTTCGCATACTCTTCGCCCATCCACAAGCCAATGAAAGCCTCCCCTCGAAAGATGAAGGTCACAACAATCGGCAATACTATCAGGGTCGCAATGCGAGCACTGACGAGGAGGATGCGCTCCAACTCGTCTCCTTCGTTTTCGGCCTCGAGTGCACTTGCTGATGGCGTCAGGGTCTGTGAGATGCCACTGACTGGCGCTCGTGCATACTCGGTCAGGTTGGATGCGATTGCAAACAAAGTCACCATACTAAGGGGCAGGAATGACCCGATCACGATCGAGTCGGTAAACAGGATAATCGTCCCGGAAGCCTGCAAAAGGAGCACTGAAACACTGAACGAAAAAATCATCGTCACGTGAGAGCGATGGCACTCCTTAAAGCAAACCCTGAGTTGTGGATACAAACGACGACTGAGCACAAAGCTCGCGAATCCCCTTAACCCAGACACGCCCAACTGTATCAATGCCAACGCAATCAGCCCGTAGCCCGTCTTCAACGCGAGGACGACCAATATCACGCGAACTACGCCGATAGCGATTTCGAAAAGATTGGCGATGTCGAAGCGCTGGAGTCCGGCAACCACGCCCCCATAAACGCCGCTGATCATCGAAATCGCCATGTTGACGCCGCCCAGTATCAAGACTACGCGGGCAACGGCGACGAGTTCTGGTGGAATCTGAAAGACCCGGTCGATGACGATGGCCAAGACCCCGGCAACGGCGATCGCAACGAACCCAACCAAGACGAATACGACCAGAGCCGAGGAGGCGACCCGTGTTGCCTCCAGATGACTCTCCTGAGCGTGGAATTTGGCGATGTAGCGCGTAACCGCGCCGCGGACGCCGAGATCGAGCAACCCAAGATATCCAACGATCGAGCCCAGAAGCACCCAAATACCGTAGGATTCATCCCCCAAACTATGGACGATGAACGGAGAGAGAACAAAGTTAACGCCGACGGCAAAAATGTAGCCGCCCCAATTCGCTAGGACGTTTCTGATGCGGCTTACTTTGCCTCCAACACGGATGCCCATGGGGTTGTTTTCTGATTGACTCACCAAAAAACTTTACTGGGGGATATGATTTTTAAGAACTCTTTTTGTCTGGGCAGAAAAGAAACCATTTCTCTGATATTCTCCGCGTTAAAAACCATACACAAAAAATTTCAATAGAACCCTGTTGAAAAATATTTATTAGATTATTTTTCTTGATGTCGTTTAATAAACATGTAGGAAACTTTTATGAGAAAGATGTTTTTGAATGATCTCATTTCGTAGAATGCCGGCTACCATTGAGCTGTCATTTCTGCGGATACCCACTCCCCAAGAAAGAAGATAGTATAAATTGATTCACTAGTGTTTGGCCGAATGGGCTTCGAGCCGCTTAAGCATATGAATTACTTTATTTTTTAGCATGCTGTGATTTTGTCGACTTACAAGCCAGAACCACAGTCTTATGGTATCCTCCCACGTAGTTTTTTGAGCATCCATCATATAGGTCGACCAGACCTTGTTCGCTTAGTTTATGGATTATTTGCCATGAACCACCTTTGCTCCCATTGGCACTCGCCATGAGGGCGATAACCGGATGCAGACGCTGCCATACACTGAACATTTTCGTATTCTGGCATTAATCTAATTGCCCTCGCGCGAAAATGCCCTCGCGATATCAAGGACTACTACTTGTCAGTGCAAGCCGCAAAGCAGTATCACGGACATATTCTTCAACTGGTTACGCATGTCCGGCCGAGGCAACGAACACGGAAATTGGCACCTTTGCCTCAACCTCGCCCCATGCCTGAACAAGCAAGCCCAGATCCTCTACAAAACAGAAGCCCCTGGCCTGGACTTTTCGAACAGGGGGCATGGCCCCGATCTACGACTCCCTGAACCTGGAGTATTTTTCATTGGCCATGAGCGCCTAGACAACTATTCACCCTTCATCCACCCTAGGCCTTCTTTGTTACCTATCCCAAGTCAAATCCCGATTGTCGCAGCATCTATTTCATCCCTGAGCGATGAAGACAAAAGGACTGTGATCAGACTAGGGTGTTGTCCGGGTTCTACACAAAAAAATGGACCCCATTCATCTCCCCGTACCGTGTCAAAGATCTCAAGTCTTGCAAGACACTTATCTCACTACCCAACCTCGTTGATCTGACCGCTGCCATCCATCGGTGCCCGGTACCAGATGCGGTGGCACATTGAGTTGTTTTTCAAATGGGTCAACCAGTATCTGCGAAGAAAAAACTCTCAGTCACGTCAGAAAATGCCTAGAAAGTACAAACCTGGACCGCAGTCTCGGTCTACTTCCCTGTGTCTATCGTCAAGAAGCGGGCCACCCTTAAGCCTCACTCAAAAAACTACTACAGATTTGCTCAGTGAACATCCCTTTAAAACTCAGCCTTTCTGGACGGAAATACCAGGCGTGAGGATAAGCTGTTCGACAACCAATTGAATCTATTTGATTTTTAACAAAAATTTAGTGATATTGATTGCAATCCGGAATTTTTTTGACAATGCTTTTGGCGATTGAATAATTTTGTTTCTCAGTAAAGCGGTACTGAATTGCCAAGATTGCACCGGCCAATAATCTGCATGTTTTCAATACTGAAAATGTAAAATATATTCATCTAGGTAAAGTAATATAGAAATGATTTGCAACCTGATATCCCTATATCAAGTTAAAGTGTGCACTTTTCATAGCTTCATTTGAGAGATTTTTATAAAAGCCTGAGGAGCTTTTCTTTAAACTTTGAAGTCAATTTTTTGGAATTTGACATGGTGCTTTTATCATATAAAGAATCGAATTCCTTTATTCTATGTAAGGAATTGACAAAGTAGTTGTGAAGTAATTTGTACGCGCGTGAACTTGAAACAAATCTCAAATCTTGGGTTTGTACCAGATAATCTAATATGCCCTAACTGCAAGTGGCGTATTCCATGCCTTCACCCGATATACCATATGGGCATCTCTAAAAACTGCTGACAATTTTGTGAGATTCTGGCATAAGTCTGGTCCAAGGAGGATCGCACATGGATACATCGGACCAACTTGGTTTCTTTGATTTAACTCACCGCTACGATGCGCTTACGGCGAAGGGCGATCCCTTAGAACACCTCGCCCAACAGATCCCCTGGGCTGGCTTTGGCAAGATGCTGGAGAAAAGTCTTCGTCGGTCAAAGCGGACCAAGGGAGGCCGACCACCGTTTGATGCGATTCTGATGTTTAAAATCCTCGTGCTGCAAGCCCTCTATAACTTATCCGATGACCAAACGGAATACCAGATTCGCGATCGGCTCTCCTTCATGCGCTTCTTGGGCCTCGACCTGCATCAGCGGATTCCCGATGCGAAGACCATCTGGCTATTCCGGGAGACGTTGGCGCAGGCCGGCGTCGTGGAGAAGCTCTTCAAGCAATTTGACACCTATCTGGCGGCCCCGGGGGTACAAGCCCGCGGGGGCCAACTCATTGATGCCTCGCTGGTCCCGGTGCCCAAGCAACGGAATACGCGGGAGGAAAACGCGACCGTGCAGGCCGGGGAGTGCCCGGCAGAGTGGGAGGCGCAGCCTGCGAAGCGACGGCAGAAAGATACGGATGCCCGCTGGACGAAAAAGCATGGGGTCAGTCACTTTGGCTATAAGAATCATGTGAACGTGGATAAGACGCATAAACTGATTCGACGGTATACCGTGACCGATGCCGCCGTGCATGACAGTCAAGTCCTGGAGGACGTGTTGCAGAGCAAGGCCGCCGGACGGGACGTGTGGGGCGATGCGGCCTATCGGTCGGACGAGATCGAAGCGCAACTCAAGAAGCGGAAGCTGCGGTCCAAGATGCAGTACAAAGGCTATCGAGCCAGCCCCTTGACGCCCGCTCAACAGCATACGAATCAGCGTCGGAGCCGGATCCGCGCCCGCGTTGAACATATCTTCGGCCACCAGGCGATGGCGATGGGCGGCACACTGATTCGAACGATTGGCCAGATCCGGGCCCACGCGAAGATCGGGCTGAAGAAGCTCGCCTACAACTTCCAGCGATTTCTGGTGCTCACGACCGTCAGTCGAGAGCAAACGGTGTAACCATGGGGTGGGGAACGATCATGACGCAAAGAAAGCTCAATCAGGAGGCCCGCTCTTTTCTCATGGTCCTTCCCGATGGCATGCCTAGCCCAGTGACAGCGGAGCAAACACGCTACCTCGACTGTTTTTAGAAGTGCCCATATAATATTTTCATTTTTTTAATTGCTTGCTGCCCTGGGATAAAAATACTAGCTAGGAATTATGATGCAGCTGTCACAACAGTTTTGAATTCTTCCATTCAACCTGAGATGGGCTGAAAGCGAATAAAAAAAAACTGTTTGAAGGACCTGAAGAGTGTTCAAATCTTGAGAAATCAAAGAAAGACCACTCGGATCCCTATGACAACATATTTCTGATACCGTCCGGCATGGTCTATGAACGTCTTTCCACAACCATCGCGATCTGAGCAAAGCCTATCATACATTTAATTTTGTTCCCCACGTGACTCTATTGGGGAATCTGTTTGGGTCTGAAGATGAGATTACTCTGCAAGCCTTGCAGTGTGGACCGGCAAATTAAACCATTCAACATTCAACTCACACATCAAGATTACGAGAAAGGCTATTTTAGATACCCTTTTCCGAAGGATAAAAAAGCACCAGCTATTCTAAAGGCCCATGCTCTTACTAAAAGAGTTTCCTTTTGCCACGAGGTCCCCCGCTACATGGCTCACTTAAGTCCTCTTTATGGGTTTTTCCCGGCTGAAGTTAAAAAACAAATCATTGCTGGCTTACCTACAAACCTGAATGCAATAAGAATTGAGGACAAGAATCCGAAAAATTGGCCTAAAATCCTCACAATTCCCTCCCCATTTTTAGAGGAAACCATTCTTTTTATAGCCTCCTATTTAACGTAAGATAGAGATAGTAAAAATCAAGGCAGGTCCCATATCTGATGAGAGATACAAAATCTGACAGTAGGCCTATCAGCGCAAACAATATTAGACTGTTACCCATTGCCGTAGCACTGATCATCGGTGCAACTGCCATTCCAGTCGATTTTCGTTATCCTTCGATCGACTTTGTGTCTTGGCGTCCAAACTTCATGGACGTGCTAAATAACCTGCTCCTTTACATGCCATTGGGAGTAGCCCTCCAACGCAAACGACTGCCTTTCGCAATCATCACAATAGCTATACTTAGCTGCCTCGTGGAAATTGTCCAACTGATTTATCCAAACCGCCATCCCAGTTTAATAGATATGACTGCAAATATTTTGGGAGGAATTGCTGGATGGTGTCTGGCTAACATCTCTCTCTCTCTCAAAATATCCTTGCCACAGCCAGCAATAGTTCGAGCATTCCTTCTGATCAGCAGTGCCACGGGAATATTGATATTATTTGTTGTCATTTCCCAACCTGGGCTTGACACTGATTTTTCGAATTGGAATCCGTCATATCGAATTGCAATAAACAATGAACTGACTCGCGACCGACCTTGGAGCGGGACCGTTTATGCGCTTGAACTTTTCGATCAGGCTTTAAGCCAAACCCAATTGTTGACTCTCAGCGATGTTTTTTCCAAGTCAAGTCATTTAAAGAAGCCAAGCACGGGAACAAAGCCGATTTTCGCGCTCATTCCACCAAGGATTATTGAGCAGGAATATGGTACACCCATCCTTGAACCAGATCAGGAAAAACAGATTTTTGATGCTCTGGTGAAGAGGGGGACAATGACGCTTGTAGCGTGGGTTCAAACCAATAGTCTTGAGCAATTCGACTCCGCCCGTATCGTTACTTTTTCAAGAGATCAATACAATAGGAACTTTACGCTGGGACAGGAAGGAGGTCGAATGGTTTTCAGACTGCGGACTCCGGCCACTGGCCCGAACGGGTTTGATCCTCCCTTGCGAACTTCTGAAGTGCTGAAAATAGGAAAACCACTATTTGTAGCAGCGACGTATGACGGCAAGATATCGAAATTATACCTCGACGGAAAACTCGTTGGCCGACTGAATATCGCTGCCAAAAGAAAGATTGGAACGACGCTATTTGATTATGATGCTCCCTTGATGGCAATTCTCGCCGGCGCATTCACTGCTACCTTTTTTCTGAGTGTGATTGGGTTGATATCAAATCGTCCAGTGAGGTGGATTCTTGCTGGGGTTGGCGGTTTTTGCGGTGCTTTTTTTATTGCAGCGATGGGGGGCCTATCCGCACTTCCTGCATTCGAAAACTGGTATTTGTTACTCGGCGTAGGCGGTGGGCTTTGCGTGGCATCGGCTATACACCGACCTTCCTTTTCCCTGGCTGGTATATCTACATGAGGAACATATTGCCATGCTTGGTTCGTACCTGAAGTTCTAGTGCCTGGCTGATCCGATTAATGCGTTTGCGAAACTACCTTTCGGCTCGCATCAAAATGAAGGACCACCAAATAGCCAAAGACGGTAACGCCAAAATCCCCGAACCAACTGTCCCTTTGAACATTGGCCCACAGAGAGATCGAACGATGCGCAACAAGGATCGATGTAACTTGGGCACCCGACAGCTGGGTCGGTCACTGATGTCCTTTGTCTTGACCATATGACCCAGCACGGCTTATGGAGGAGAGGTCTACATCTCCCCTATGCGCTCCACGCGCACAGCATCGGCAATGACGTAACTCCCAGCCGGCCCGGCCAGGTCACTCAGGCGCACCACCAAGGTGTCACCTGTCAGGTGATACACCCCGACGTCCTGCCACAACACCCCATTCTCCACCAAGCCCACCGGGTCCTGACGTTGATCAACGGTCACCGTCCCCAACGCCGTGGCCCCGTCCAGAACCGTATAGTGCGCATCTATGGCCCGATTGGTATACGCCTGCCAGGTCACCGCCACTTGGTATTGTCCGGGGACCAGCCCGCTCAGCGTCCATGTGGCTGTGTTCGTCCCACTGCCGACGGCCTTATAGGCAAAGTCCCCTTGCGTCCCGACCCCCGTGTATGTGGTCCAACCCCCACTGGCACTGTACCCCGCCTCCCCATCGTCGAGGATCAAAACGAGGGGCAGCGCTCCCGCTACGGTCCCAGACACACTGAAGTCGAAGGGATTCTCGTCCGCATCGTTGGAGTCGAAGCTGAGTACGCCCCTATACGTGCCCACCACACCTGCATCCAACTGCACCACAAAGTTCGTCGTTTGCCCGGGACTCACCAGCGTCGTTCCAAAGCCCGTGACCAGGCTATACCCGGTGGGCAGCGTGATCGTGCCCAGTTGGAGATCGACCGTGCCCACATTGCTTACCGTTATCGTCTGCGACATCGGCGTGCCGACCACCGTACTGCCAAAATCTACCGACCCTGTGCCGTCAGGCACCTCCCCTCCACTGACCCGCACCTGAACCTCCGGGCCCGGTGTTCCCTCCCCTACGCGCTCCACGCGCACGGCATCGGCAATGACGTAACTCCCAGCCGGCCCGGCCAGGTCACTCAGGCGCACCACCAAGGTGTCACCTGTCAGGTGATACACCCCGACGTCCTGCCACAACACCCCATTCTCCACCAAGCCCACCGGGTCCTGACGCTGATCAACGGTCACCGTCCCCAACGCCGTGGCCCCGTCCAGGATTGTATAGCGCGCATCCAGGGGCCGATTGATGTACGCCTGCCAGGTCACCGCCACTTGGTATTGTCCGGGGAGCAGCCCGCTCAGCGTCCATGTGGCTGTGTTCGTCCCACTGCCGACTACCTTATAGGCAAAGTCCCCTTGCGTCCCGACCCCCGTGTATGTGGTCCAACCCCCACTGGCACTGTACCCCGCCTCCCCATCATCAAGGATCAAAACGAGGGGCAGCGCTCCCGCTACGGTTCCAGACACACTGAAGTCGAAGGGATTCTCGTCTGCATCGTTGGAGTCGAAGCTGAGCACCCCCGTATATGTGCCTATCGCGCCTGCATCCAACTGCACCACAAAGTTCGTCGTTTGCCCGGGACCCACCAGCGTCGTTCCAAAACCTGTGACCAGGCTATACCCGGTGGGCAGCGTGATCGTGCCCAATTGGAGATCGACCGTGCCCACATTGCTTATCGTTATCGTCTGCGACACCGGTGTGCCGACCACCGTGCTGCCAAAGCCCACCGACCCCGTGCCGTCAGACACCTCCCCACCACCCACCCGCACCTGAATCTCCGGGACTTGCACTGTTCCCCCCGTTACGGTTCCAGACACACTGAAGTCGAAGGGATTCTCGTCCGCATCGTTGGAGTCGAAGCTGAGTACGCCCCCATACATGCCCACCACACCTGCATCCAACTGCACCACAAAGTTCGTCGTTTGCCCGGGACTCACCAGCGTCGTTCCAAAGCCCGTGACCAGGCTATACCCGGTGGGCAGCGTGATCGTGCCCAATTGGAGATCGACCGTGCCCACATTGCTTACCGTTATCGTCTGCGACACCGGCGTGCCGACCACCGTACTGCCAAAATCTACCGACCCTGTGCCGTCAGGCACCTCCCCTCCACTGACCCGCACCTGAACCTCCGGGCCCGGTGTTCCCTCCCCTACGCGCTCCACGCGCACGGCATCGGCAATGACGTAACTCCCAGCCGGCCCGGCCAGGTCACTCAGGCGCACCACCAAGGTGTCACCTGTCAGGTGATACACCCCGACGTCCTGCCACAACACCCCATTCTCCACCAAGCCCACCGGGTCCTGACGCTGATCAACGGTCACCGTCCCCAACGCCGTGGCCCCGTCCAGGATTGTATAGCGCGCATCCAGGGGCCGATTGATGTACGCCTGCCAGGTCACCGCCACTTGGTATTGTCCGGGGAGCAGCCCGCTCAGCGTCCATGTGGCTGTGTTCGTCCCACTGCCGACTACCTTATAGGCAAAGTCCCCTTGCGTCCCGACCCCCGTGTATGTGGTCCAACCCCCACTGGCACTGTACCCCGCCTCCCCATCATCAAGGATCAAAACGAGGGGCAGCGCTCCCGCTACGGTTCCAGACACACTGAAGTCGAAGGGATTCTCGTCTGCATCGTTGGAGTCGAAGCTGAGCACCCCCGTATATGTGCCTATCGCGCCTGCATCCAACTGCACCACAAAGTTCGTCGTTTGCCCGGGACCCACCAGCGTCGTTCCAAAACCTGTGACCAGGCTATACCCGGTGGGCAGCGTGATCGTGCCCAATTGGAGATCGACCGTGCCCACATTGCTTATCGTTATCGTCTGCGACACCGGTGTGCCGACCACCGTGCTGCCAAAGCCCACCGACCCCGTGCCGTCAGACACCTCCCCACCACCCACCCGCACCTGAATCTCCGGGACTTGCACTGTTCCCCCCGTTACGGTTCCAGACACACTGAAGTCGAAGGGATTCTCGTCCGCATCGTTGGAGTCGAAGCTGAGTACGCCCCCATACATGCCCACCACACCTGCATCCAACTGCACCACAAAGTTCGTCGTTTGCCCGGGACTCACCAGCGTCGTTCCAAAGCCCGTGACCAGGCTATACCCGGTGGGCAGCGTGATCGTGCCCAATTGGAGATCGACCGTGCCCACATTGCTTACCGTTATCGTCTGCGACACCGGCGTGCCGACCACCGTACTGCCAAAATCTACCGACCCTGTGCCGTCAGGCACCTCCCCTCCACTGACCCGCACCTGAACCTCCGGGCCCGGTGTTCCCTCCCCTACGCGCTCCACGCGCACGGCATCGGCAATGACGTAACTCCCAGCCGGCCCGGCCAGGTCACTCAGGCGCACCACCAAGGTGTCACCTGTCAGGTGATACACCCCGACGTCCTGCCACAACACCCCATTCTCCACCAAGCCCACCGGGTCCTGACGCTGATCAACGGTCACCGTCCCCAACGCCGTGGCCCCGTCCAGGATTGTATAGCGCGCATCCAGGGGCCGATTGATGTACGCCTGCCAGGTCACCGCCACTTGGTATTGTCCGGGGAGCAGCCCGCTCAGCGTCCATGTGGCTGTGTTCGTCCCACTGCCGACTACCTTATAGGCAAAGTCCCCTTGCGTCCCGACCCCCGTGTATGTGGTCCAACCCCCACTGGCACTGTACCCCGCCTCCCCATCGTCAAGGATCAATGCGGTTGGAGGTGGTAACAAGCGAAAAATGACAGTAAAACGATCATGAAGGCTCTCCCCGATACTACCGTCCCGATCCTGATCCATAAGTCGACCTAGGTTGTCCTGAATTTCCGGGCCTACATGCAAGGTGTATGTACCGACTGTAGCTTGCAACGGGAATACTACCTCGAAGATGAAGTCCGTGATCTTATTCACAGCCGTCGGGGTAATCGAACCTGGAGGTCCGACGATTTCGATGTCGTCTGTTGTAAATGTCTGGGCCAACATGGCACTATCAAAAGTGAGGAAGACTCGATCGGTCGGCCCCAAAACATCGCCAATTGGGCTTGCTATAACAATTCGTGGGCCTGCGAGGCTGGGTGTGTTTACCGCCGAAAAGGCATCTACCATCCCGCCAGTGCGTGTCTTGAACTCGAGGTCTGGAAGCGTTTTTACGGTTGATAGTACTCGATTGACAAGCCAGTCAGGCGATTGGTCGGGGAAAAGTCCAGCCAGAAGTGACACTGTGCCAGAGACATGAGCCACTCCCATGGATGTCCCGCTCCAAAAAACATAGCTTCCGCCAAGCCCTGTACTTAGAATATTGGCACCCGGAGCGGCAAGGTCGACAGAGTTTAAGCCGTAGTTTGAAAACGAAGACAGGCTGCCGCTGGGATCCACCGAAGCGACGCTAATGAGATTGGTCAGATCATGATAAGCCGCCGGATAGTAGGCGAAGGCCGGATCACCAATATCGTTCGACCCATTGCCAGCCGCTGCGACGAATACCACACCGTTATCTCCTGCCCACTGGACCGCTTCCTTCAGTGCCGGGTTATCGATGACTGTCCCCCAACTTGCGTTAATCACGTCTGGATTCAACAACACAGCATACTCTATGGCCTGAATCGCATCTGAGACTGACCCACCGCCGCCGTCATGAAACCGGACAGGCAGAATTTGGGTTCGCCAGTTGACTCCGGCAATTCCAATTCCATTGTCCCCTCGTCCGGCGATAATGCCAGTGACATGGGTGCCGTGCCCATGTGTGTCCATCGCATCGTAGCTATCGTTTAGGATGTTCCAGCCGGAGAGGTCATCTACGTATCCATTACCATCGCCATCAATCTGGTCACTCCACGATGGAACCTGCAAATCGCCCGCGTCGATGTAACCGTTTCCGTTGTGGTCAGATACAAGGGCCTGATTAAACTTTTCACCGAATTCATCGAGAATGATATCCCCATTCGCATTCCGCGAATTGAGATCGTAGAAATCAATCAACCCATTTGAGTTAGTATCGATAAGTTGGCCCAGCAACGAGGTGGGAATCTCGCCATTGTTGATAGCAATCGCTAAATACAGGTCTGGATGTGTATAGTCAATTCCGGTATCCATCACCGCCACAAGACTATGAGCGTTGCCAGTTGTTTGATCCCAAGCGAATGTAGCACGGATGTCGACCCCCGCCGTGTTTTTGAGTCCCCACTGGGCGTCAAATTGTGAATCGTTGGGCACATATTGGTCGAGCTTTATGGACTGATCGGCGACGGCATATCGGATCTCGGGCAACGCCTGTAGTCTGTCCAAGGCGACTTGATAATTCACTCCGGGCGCCAGCTCAACAAGACCGAAACGTCCTTCTAACCAGGTTTTCGACACCTTAGCCCCAAGCGAATCCATGACTGCCAGTGAAGCCGCTGACAATCGTAGCGATCCCTCCTTTTCATTTGTGTCTATCTCGAAGCGTACAATCACTCTATCGGCCCTGGTCATGACTTTACGCCCACCATCGCGCTCCACCCTGACCTTTGCATTTCCAGATCTGGCATCTGATCGATTCGGATTTATCAAAACCTCAACCTCGGAGATTGACTCCTTCTGTAGGCCATCGGAAACGATCACTCGCAGCGTATAAATACCGGCAACGTTTCCGCGGAACGTGGCAGTCGTGATGTCCGCATCCTCATTACCATTAGGCAGGAAAGTTACCTCTCCTAAAGGTGGGCCACTGACCTTAACCCAACGATACGTCAACGGATTCAGACCCTGATGGGTCTGGGAAGCGGCAACCTGCAGCCTTGTCTGGTTTGCCGGCAAAGTGAGTTCCGCATCATGCGCCCACGCCTTAATGTCAATGATCGGAAGTCCGTCAGCCAAGACCTGCTTGAGCTCCCAAATATACGACCCGCCTAATGTCAAGTAAAAGAGAAAGACAGAAAATATCACGCGCATCGTATAGTTCATAGTTGCCGGACTCCTGTCATGTTGATGAAGGGAGTTGCTTGTATGTAAGTAGCGTAAGGCCTAAACATTACTTTGATTATTTTTTATAGAATTTTTCTGTTTGCAAGGTAGAGCAAATTCCTGATAGGGGAAATACCCCATAGGGTGGGCACCCAGCCTGGGAGTGAAGCACCCCCCTAGCAAGCTGACGGGATGTTCAGAGGAAGGCTAATTCCCCAACTGAACCAGTAACCCACGTAGCAAACTACGGGGAATACAAGGGACGGGATCAAGTTCCAAGTCCACCGGGTGACTGATACCGCAGTGAACAATTCTTACGGGTCGCCCAATCCAGACATTTTCTGGGACGGGTGTTCAACCGCTATGCGAGGGTATTGAGTTCGCGCTGCGTGCAGTCTGACAATTGCGCCATGGTTCGCACACCATGGACAGTCGACCACGTTTCCCCATTTCTCCCATTGTGCTTAACCGGCAGTTTACGGTGACAACCCCTAATCGCGCTTGGGGCAGTGATATCCTAGCGTATGAACCTTCAAAGGGTGGCTGTAGAGCGCAATGGGGGTGGATAGATTTTCCCGAAAAGGGGTGGGGGTGTGCCGCCTCAATAGCGACGACCTTGCTGACCAGAGCCCTACAAATGGCCGTGGGCCAGCGACGCCACGACACGAGAAGCCGCACTCTGAGGAGTATTATTGAACGGTACGTGATCTCTGATGGTACTGTGTATTCTGACCTATACCGTTCGAATTTCTTGGACGTTCCAGACTGTACATATTTTCCGAATTCATAATTCCGAACCCTTGGCCGACACACAGAACCGCATTTAAGGCATTGACAACCTTAGGAGTCAGGCCAAAACAGCATCTTGGTTGATTTTACCGGATACCTAAACCCATTTTTCTATATTTTTAAGGAATGCGAGTGGCCGTTCAATACCACGAATCTTAAAAGACAATTACCTCGATTGGGGACTTGCATCGTTTCCGTGGACATTCGGCCGAGTTTTGTCATCTGATGCGCCTATTCTATTGGGCTGCTATTGTCCAGATGTTGATGGCGTCTCGTCCGATTAGACACCACCTCCCTATCATCGAAGCTTTCTGGTCGCGCCGCTTTACGGGTTTTAACGATTGGGCGACGGATTTTCTTCTTCTTCCGGCTTCCGCAGAAGCCCCTACCGCCGCATGCTCGTAATCCTCCCCTCGGCGGCTCCTGCAGGGAAACACCCATACGCCTGGCAGAATCGCTTCCATACATCGTTACGTAACGGCGCCCTCGGATATGAGTGGATTCTCTCGACAGGCTCGGGCGGGCGTCGCCCCACTGTCAGCAATACGGCGTCCACCCCCAGCTTCTTGGCCAACCTCGCCTTCATCGACCCACCAATAATCCTCCGCGCATCAAGAGCCATCACCCCGCCCGGTAGAGCCCCTTCGTCGGGCCGAATAGAGACACGGTCAGTCCCCCATGCCCAATCCGGTCTGTCCACCGTACCCGGTTGCCCCCATTGATTCGGGGCGGCCACGGCCGGCTTGATGTCGCCAACCCCTGGCGGCTTGGAGCCGCGGTGCGCGCGGATCTTCTTGTGGCGCTTCATGAGCTTGCCCAGGCAATGGTTGCTCACGCACTCACTGACCTCACGCAGATCGCCGAGTACGCAAGGGCACTATCGCGGTGGCCCCTTACCTCATGCGCTCGCCAAATCAGACCCCACAGGCAATCATCCTCTTGCGACCGCTGAAACGGGGGCGTTCCACTCTCGCATAATATCCACGTCCGGAACTCCTCCATCGCTTCGCCCCATCACCAACCGCGTCTCCCGACTCGATACCTTGCTTGACCGCCTCTTGTTTGCACTCCTCGGCACCTCGCTCCTTCGTCCTACCATATCCTCCCAGGCTGTCAATGAAACGAGCAGCCGTTCCTCTCCCGATCCGGAGAAAGTCCAACCGAAACGTTGGACCAAACGATTTTTGGTCTGAGTATCTGGTACAAGCTTAAAAGTTAAATTCCATGGCAACAGGTATACCCTAAGCTCCCTTGCCAATTAATCCATGAGGATTTCTCTTTTGCATCCGCAATCGAATAAAAGCCCCAAAAAAGTCGGTGTATCAAGGGATGAATCATCTACAGTTCTCATGAGGTATCCCATAACCCAACGGAAAAGGAACTTATTAAAGACTACCTCAACCACTTCATTGGAAACAGCCTTGGGATGACCGAAGAAAAAACCTTAAAATTCGCAGGCATTTTCCAGCATAAAACGGGCAGGGATTTCTCATAGGCGTGGGACAAGGGGTAAAAAAATCATTTTAACAGAAACTCTAATCAGAACACACAAAAAGGAGTCGGAGATAACCCTTTCTTGTCAGTCAACCCTGCCAGAACATTCAAAAATAAAGGCTCTTCTCCAAAGTGAGTGGGTGATTTTGGGTTGTTTTTCAGATGGGCTTGAGCATACAGGTCAAGACTTTCAGGCGGAGATACTCCTCATCGCGTAACCCATACGCCCGGCGTTGAATCACCCGGATCTTATTGTTGAGTCCCTCCACGAACCCAAGCGAAACTTTATTCTCAGCCTTGGCATAGGCGGCAATCCCATCCCAGTGCCGCTCGATCATCTCCGCAAAGTCTTCGAAGGGTTTCAGGCGCTGCCTCTTCAATGCGGCTTTCCAGTTCTCGAAAAACCTCCGCGCCCAGCCTCGGTCTGGTATCTAAGCGAATTCTTCCACATAGGCCGTGGAGTCGTTTTCGCATCGAGGCTTTTCGCCCTGCGTCCTCAGGTCAGATTTCTTCGGACAGGAGGGTATACTTTGCCCTTGATAAAGACGTCCCTTCCAGCCGCTTCGTTTGCCCGTACGAGCGCCTGACCGAGATGCCGCATCACGTGAAATTTGCATAAAGATCGCGCTGGGCATGCTTCACGGTCGACTCGAAGGCCGCCATCCATCGCCAACTGTCAGCCACTTTCTTGGCTTCCACCTCGTAGAACGATCAGGCTCTCCATGACGCCGACAGATGCGCCTCCCAGATCGCTGACACAATCCGGAGGTCTGCCTTTTGATGGAAGTCTAATGCCAGCCGCCGCCGCGGAGCGCCTATCCTTCAGCCTGGTCTTCCACCGGCTGAGCTCCTGGCCACGTCCGACGGCCGTTTCCGACGCGGCCCACATACCAGTCCCTAAAACGGTGTCGCCCCAGAAACGTCCTGTTCACTGCCACGCGACATCAGAACGCGGACTCACTTGGATGCCTCCCCACAGGACAGCGATTGCCGACCCTCGATCGTAGAAAACTCCGATGGAGTCCCCAACATCCAGTTTTGACGCCGCGCCAATAACGGCCTGCGGTCGCCAAATTCCCTTGATCGTGCTCTTGAAAACCTAGAAGGATCCAGCAGGCTCTTGCTCGTTGACATCCGGTGATCATGACAGATTTTTCTCGTGTTTAAAACACTGTATCCCCTTGCCCTACTCGCCTTTCCCAGCCGCTACGGTCTAACTTTTACCCACTCGTTTGGGAGAAGACCCAAAATAAAGTGTTGTATTCATAGATCAAAAACAACCAAGAAAAGATATTCCAAGTATTTGGAAATATTATCCTTCCTCCCTTCTTTATCTTATTAAAACCCAGGGATCCGCAATGGCAGTAATTCCAAAATATATCTCGTTGACTTTTACATTACCAGCCGCGGAACCATGGGAACGTTGGTCAATGTGGGAATAGATCAGATTGCCGAAAAGCCATGGCAAAAAGCCATACCCAACTCCAGATTGGATCCGATACGTCTTGGTGTCCAAGGCATCCCCATCGCCGACGGACTTATTCTGCGCGTACCCAACAGACGCAAAGGTATTCATCTTTAAAGTCAGAGCATGTTGAATCCTTCCCGTAAGGATCCGCGTTTGGGTCGCTTGAGAGGCTAATCCTCCGCCACTCCCAATTGTTGAAGAAGCATCAAGGGAAATGCTCCCATTTCGATATGTTTTTGTCAGCGTCGCTCCGCCAATGGGATTGGTCTGCCACTTATTGGAAAGGTCGGTCGTTGAACCTCCCTCATTAAATTCTTCAGCTCTTTTTTGTTTGGTAAACGCCACCCCACCACGAATAGAACCGCTCAACGAAGAAGTAAAACTATAGGCAATTTGCAGTTGTACATTGTGGCTAACAATTTGATCCGCAGAGGTGTTTTCCGTGGATTTACCTATAAATTCTGTTTGCCGATAGGAATATAAAGCACCGATCGTGGCATTCGTCAACTCATAAGGCAGAGAAAATGATCCCATGTGTATCATGGAATCTTGAAATTGATTTGAAAAAAAATGGCGATATTGGTTGTTGTACGCCAGAGTCGGAGTCAGGCGAGGTGACCAGGTATATCCTAGCGTAACACCGGACCGATTCAAGAACGAACTCGCACGGCTCGTATACACCCCCTGGGTCCCACCAACACCTTGTGAAGAAGTAGAGGAGACCTCTGAGACCCCCCCAGTCCCAGCTCGCACTCCAGGCGTGGTGAAGGCATCCTGCGCCCCAGACAAAGAGAAGGCATCTAATTGAGGAGTGAAATTCATGTCTTCATCGATTTTCACCGTCAAGTTTTTATACTGTTTGGTTAAAAACGGGAGCTCCAAGATAAGATTGGCGTTTTGAATATACCGATCCTGGTCAGGGTTGTTGACATAGGCAACGAACCGGCCGAAATACGTCCCGCCAAGCACAATGTCAGGATTGGCATATTTAAGCTCAAGATTGGGTCCCGAATAGGTTCCAAAATCATCCTCTCTGTCCTTATCAGAGTAAAAAAGATTGTCCGTATACTGTTGAGTGACGTTAAAGGAGGATTGCAGAGAAAGGGAAGCTAAGACGAGACTCGGAGGGTGAGCCATGACCCAGAACACGACGAAAATAGCCAGACGTAATATACCTCGATTACCCATACGCTAAAGTACATCCCCCTTCATCTGTCTACAATCATAGACCTGCAAGCAGCAACTGCCCACGTAAGTTACGCCTTGAAAACAAAGACCACCGCAGACCCTGTCACAATGCTGGCATCAGCATCCCATGAGTAGGCTTAAAAAGAATTCAAGTCAAAAAATGTCGCCCTCAAATTTAAAAACAAAAGAGGCATTGGGAAAAATCTTCCATAAGGTACTCTATCGGTCATAAAATTAAAAAATTCAGCTACAAGCTGAAAAATCTTGACGCCCATCAAACAGACCTATTGCTGTTTTGCTTTGAAATCACGAACTAAGGACAACAACCCTGTAATAGCACCTCGGTGGTTTCCATAAAGGTTGAACTGGCTCTCTAGACAGACAACTTGTAGGCTATAATCAATCTGAACCGTCAATTCTGATGGGCGGATAGTCAGGAACCCTTACCCAGCCACATGGATGAGGCAACTCCCAGCAAGACATGTACGTCGGTTCCAATGCCCAATAACATTGCCCACCAGAGAGCCTATTTTCGTTTTGAGCATAAGCATCTCAAAATGCAAGGTTCGTAACCCCACCTTCAGTGGCTCAGATTCTTGCAGCTAGCTCTGCGAATAGACTTGCTAGAGGACTGCAAATGGGAGATCTTTTTAGGAGGTATAATGAGATTCGAAATAGATAATGCGGGGAGTGCCAACAGACACGATCTACCAATTAATGGGTGATGAGATTGCGATACGGTCCGAATGAAAAGTCTTGCAACAGTTGAATGAGGCGGCTGTGGACCTTTCCTAGATTTAGATAATGACGAAACTCAGAAAGCATTGTACCCTTCATACGCGGTTGAAAAGGATCCAGCTCCCAGGGATGGAGGTACATAATGAGAGGATGGCCCTGGGACTCGATTCGCTGCAAGAGCGGCTTAAGGAACCGATACGGAAATAGACGAAAATATCCGCCTCCGGCAACTGGAAACCTCATCCCAGCCCATTTACAAATCGAAGGTGGCACCTCCCAAATGGATCCTGAATCGGTGGAGATGGTATGGATGGTGGAGATGGCTCCGGGAATTCCATAGTAATCATGCACGACAGCCATAATACTGGAATCATAGTGATACCCTTCCTCTACTAGGATCGACAAAGCCCATTCTGATTCCTTGGTAATAGAAAAAGTCGGAGCTCTATAACCTAAAATAGGCCTACCTCCGATATCTTCCAAAGTATGTTTGGCTCGCCGGATATCTTCCCGAAACATCTGAGGAGTTTGCCCGGTAATGAGTTCATGTGCATACCCATGTGAGGCTAATTCATGCCCCGCTTCCACGATGCGCCTAATTAGACCTTTATGTCGTTCTGCTACCCATCCCAGCACAAACATCGTGGCATGAATCTTCCGTTCCTCCAGAAGATCAAGGATCAGGTGGGTGTTGCGCTCAACCCGGCTTTCATGAGTCTCCCAATGCCGGCGTCTTGCCACACAATCAAAGGCGGCCACCTGAAAATGTTCCTCAATGTCGAAGCTCAATCCGTGGATCATAGCTATTGCTCATATTTCGCTTTACGTTTAAACTCTTTGGTCTTACCGCGCACCTTCGCCCTTGAAGACGACCTTAATGGTGCGGACAAGGATTCGTAGGTCCAACCACAACGAGAGATTTTTGACATAGTAAAGATCGTATTGCAATTTGACATGCGAATCTTCCAGAGACCCGGCATAGTGGAAACAGGTCTGCGCCCAACCAGAAATTCCTGGACGAACCGTGTGTCGAAGGTCATAATAAGGAATAGATTTTCGTAGTTCCTGAACAAAATGCGGACGTTCGGGTCGAGGGCCCACTAGGCTCATGTTCCCTTTCAGGACGTTAAGCAATTGGGGTAATTCATCCAATCGAAGCTTTCGAAGCCAGGCTCCCGTTTTCGTGACACGCGCATCTCCCAGGGCCGCCCACTGGATACCTTCGGCTTCAGCATCAGCTCGCATCGAACGAAATTTTAACAGTGTGTAGGGATACCCATGCTGCCCCACCCGTGTTTGCCGATAGAAGATTGGCCCAGGGGAGTCTGATTTTACTAATAAGGCTATCAGAACGAGCAGAGGGGCTAACATCACGAGGCCAAGGAGCGAACCTGCTATATCCCCAAGGCGCTTAAGAAACATAATGATTGGTTTTCGCCTGAATCCTGAGGAAAAAATAAGAAAGCTCGGCTTGAGCTCGTCGATTGACAGGCGTCCACACTCGGTCTCATATAGACGGTGACCATCGATCACCTCTAAACCCATGGATTTCACATCCAAGAGGGAATCCAGGGGCAAAGTCCCCCGACGGTCTTCTACACAAACTGCAACCATCTCTATTTGATTTTTTTCGGAAAGTGCAAACAACTCATTGATCGTCCCAATGACCATGGGATTGACCAATGATGTTCCTAAAAGTGCGGGATTATTTGACAAAAACCCCTTGACGTCATACCGATAAGACCGATCGAACACCAAAACGCGTGCCAGCTCTTGGGCCAGCGGCCCGTCTCCTATAATAAGGACACGCTTTTTGATCCACCGGTTTAAGGCTAGATGGGAAAATATTCTCCATGGACTTCGCATAAGAGACCCCGACGGTACAAGGCAACCCGGATTTATTGCCGAAACAATCAAAATTTACTGTCAATCCTTGACCGGTCATTGGATCCGCCTCCATGCTTGATCCGAAGTCTTAGAGAAAACGAAACGTGATCAACAATGGCATTTTAAATGAAGCCCTGTATGTGTCCTTATTGAGTGAAACTTCAATCTGTCATAAGAACTAAAGCGTTTCCCTGTTTTAAGATCGCTAAACCCAGACTATCTGCCGTGAAAATTAAAACAATACCTTTCTCCCATCTGTGTGTTTTCTTGCCTCACAATCATGAAAGTTTCATTCCTAGAAAAATTCCTCTAATTCTTGCTGCCCAACGAGTAAGACGGGGTGTAGTTTTTACGCACATAGTAAGGTACCCCCTTGGTCCATGCATCAGTTAACACCAGCCTCATAGTCCTTGTTTGATGGACCATCTCGAGGGCTTTCTGCACCGCGTCTTTGGGTGTGACTCCGGATCGAACCACCATCAGCACAATTTGAGCCAATTCGCTTAATATATTGACATCCGCCAATGGTAATACTGGAGGGCCATCCAGAATGATGAACCGATAACGAGATTTCATCTGCTCCAAGATCGTGGAGATATTTTGCAATTTGGAAAAGGGAACCGGATAGCGACTGGCATTACCCACCGCCAGGCACCAAAGCGGTATATCCGGCATGCGTTGAAGGCAGGCCTCTAAGGGTTCAACTCCAGCGAAATATTCTGCAAGGCCCGGCTCCGGACCAAGCCCTAAAATATTGGGAAGATTCGGACATTTAAAATCACAATCAATCACCAGTGTCGGCTCATCCAAATCACAAGCCAGCGTGTAGCCAATATTCGCAGATGTGGAAGTTTTTCCCTCTCCCTGCAAGGCGCTGGTAATCAGCACGACTTGGTGGGACGCGGTGGCATCCAAAAGATCCAGCCGGGTCGCAGCGATGCGGTACTGCTCGGCCACAATAGATTGAGGTCTCCATTTTGTCACCAAATTCAACTGAGGTGAAAACGCTTCTGAAGGGATTTTCCTGTGGAGTCCCCTGAATTGACCATGGTCTTCTACTCCAACATCATTAGAACCTTTGGGTTTCATCAAGGAATCGGTATATTGAGAGAATGCCATGTGCTTGCCATTAGCTCCGACCTTGAACACCGGCTCTCTTGCAACCATTTTTAGTGGTTTTCCATAGGCCACTGTGAAGCTAGGGATGGTAGCCAGAGTTGGCAACCCTAACAACACCTCCGCATCTTCGGATCGACGAAAAGTCGGCCATAACACATCCAGAAGGAAAGCAAGGCCAAAACCCAAACCGGCCCCCACGCCCACCCCACCAATGGCTATTAATTCCCGTGGGAATCCCTCTGGCTTAGTGGGCAAATGGGCTGGATCCAGGATGCGAAATCGTTCTCCCTTTTGCCGCTTGTCGAGATTTTCAGAAATTTTAGCGTTAATCCGATTTTCATGCAGGCGTTGATAATGCTTCTGCATATTGTCGTAATCCCGCTCTAGTGCAAGCAATTCTTGTTCATGATGCGGAGTTGCTTCAATCCGCCTCTCATAGAGATACATATCCTCAGAAATTTTTTTCAAACGATCACGAAGAGTGCCCAGTTGGAACTTTAATTCTTCATGGGAACTTTTCAATTGGTTTAAATATGGATCAAAGTCAGGCTTATCCTTGTCAAAGTCTAGGGATTCATTTTTCTGAACAAGAGATTCTTTTAGATTGGCTTCTTTTGAGTTTCGCGTAGCTTCTTTTTTTTCTAAATTTTTAATTTGGGTTTTAAGAGAAATCACATCGGGATATTCAGCCGTGTATTCACCCAACATATTAGTCAATTCTTTTTTCAACTCTTCAATACGCTTTTCCAATGGATCCGGAGAGGACGCTTCTCCAACATTCAATGGGACATTTTCAAATCCCATAAAAGCCCCTCCCATTGTCTCATAATCATGAATGGATTTTTGCAATAGATCCAACCGAGGATTAAGCGAATTTATGGATTCCTGCACCTGAATTTTTTCCAGTTGTAACCGGTCGAGCGTCCTCAGGTTAACATCCAATTGCCCGGGCAATTCGCCTAAATACTTCATTTTATATTCCGACAATTCTTTTTCTTTTTGATCTAAGCCTGCTTTCGCAAGCATAAGTTCTTGATCCAAAAATTCCATGGCTCCTTCGATAAATTGTTCCCGAATTTTGATATTTTGATCGATATACTGGGAAGCCAACTTGGCCGTGACCTTCATAGCCACTATCGGATCAGAGTGCGCAAATGATATCGTAAAAGCCTCGACTTCTCCCCCACCCTTGGTTTTAATCTGAATGTTTTCCCGTAAACCTGCAACCACCTCCTCATAACCTTTGTCCTTAATAGCCTTAGGATATAGATGAAACTCGTCGACGACCTTTTGAAGGTTGGTCCGGCTTAAGACCAGCTGTGTCATCGTGGACACTCGTTCCGCCGTACTACCTCCGACAACTGATGGAACATATTTTTCAGGTATTTTTTGTTGTTCGATGAGAATTACCGTTTCCGATCGATATAATTCCACTTTTAGCCAGGCCAGAATTCCACCTACGGTAATACCCAAAAACACAAAACTGAGAATCATCCACTTTCGCCGCACAGCCAAGTCCAAAAATTCCTTGAGATATTGTTGGATCACAAGTGCGGGATCTGTGTTTGTATGCACGGTGGGGGTACCAGCCATGGAGCCTATGAATTTCCTTTTATTGTTTAATTGTGTAAAAGATTTTTTAAGGATCTACGTAGCCCGTCCGATTTTTGGGCGGAACCCTGTTTACGGAACTATGACGGTATCACCGGACTTCAGGGTAAGGTTATAGATACCCCCATCTTCCGAAATAAGGTCGGAGTATCTTAGAGGGATACGTATTTCTTTAAGCTTGCCCTCCTCATCTTCAACATTTCGAATAACGAGAATGTTATTTCGTGAGGCAAATTGGCTAAATCCCCCGGCCAATGACATCGCCTGAAGAACCGTCGTATAAGATTTCAATGGCAATTTCCCCGGCTTTACCACTTCTCCAACAATAAACACATAGTAACTATTAACCTCAATCACATTAACGGACACCGAAGGGTTTTCTTTAAACGCCTTGTATTTTTCCAAAATTTTTTGTGCTAATTGATCAGCGGTCAACCCGCTCGCTACCACATCTCCAATTAAAGCCAACGAAATTTTTCCGTCCGGACGGATTACGACTTGCCTCGATAATTCCGGGGTTTTCCATACGACCACTTCAATGACATCTTCCGGCCCCAGTACAAAACCTTCCGCGGGATGACCAGGGGGTATAATGACGTCAGGCTTGAAACATCCAAGCCCCACGATAATATTAACTACAAGCAAGGCTCGGACTATGATCTGTGCGTAACAATATTTCATGGATCTCCAAACGGCTGATATTCCTCTTCAGTATCTCTATCGGTGAAAGTCTAAGGAATGAAAAGAACCCTGCGAATAAACATGTCTGTTATTCTCATCTTCCTTTTCTCTACTCAAATTTCTAAAAATATTCGACCCCATGGACACTAGGGTAGGAATATCTGGGTTTGTGAAGGAACCACGATGGTATCACCGGGTTTAATTTCAATATTTTCCGCATCCCTCAAAATAATATCTTCATAATTTACGACAATTTTTTTCGATGCCTCACCGTTAATTCCTAATCGAAAAATCGTGATTCTACTTCTGACCGCATCGGAACTTAACCCACCGGCTAGACCAATAGCTTGAACAAGGGTGGTATGGCTCAAGAGAGGAATTTTTCCGCCCCCGCCCCCGCTTTTGCCCTCAGCACTTCCACCTCCTCCAATGGCACCTTGAACAGTAAAGAAATAACTTTTAATAGCTTTCACAATAATGGCCACCGTAGGATTTTCCTTGTAAACTTTCAGTTTCTCTGTGATTTCATCACGGAGTTCCGCCGTTGTACTTCCCACGGCCATCACCTCTCCGATAAGCGGGAGTGAAATTCGTCCGTCCGGCCGAACCACAATTTCGCGCGACAATTCGGGAGTGCGCCACACACTGACCTCCAGAGTATCCTCTGGGCCAATTATATATTGATCTGTAACAATCAAGGCTCTTTTCTCAGCACGACTTTCTGCTCGATTAATCTCCTGGGATATGGCACCCATACTAGAATCAGCAAAAGTCAACCCTGTAAAACATGTGCTGATCAAAATAGCCACCAGGAAAACGACCTGGCCATTCCTCCGATACGCAATCCGAATCATAACGCACCTCATTCCCCGTAAAAGATCCCCTCACAGACTGGATGGTAAATTTTCTTGTTCGATTTCGTTAACAACTGATACGCAAAAGAAAAGAAGTTTTATTTTAGCGAAAGTCTAAAATAACCAACGATAGCAATTCGGTTGTAAAAAGTTATACCCCCCAAAATGACTGGTATGAATGTGTGTGTGGTTTATGAAAAAAGCCGCGTTGGCACTTTTGACCCATATAGGTTCAATATTCTCAATATTCTTTGACCGCCTCATCACCATGACTGTCTGGGCAAAACTTTTCCGCGATCGTTCGAATCCATGGCTTTTTTGACCACTTCCCAACTTGATCAGCCTGATAAGCTCGGATCAGAGACCTCTCAATAAACTATACAATCGGTGGGAGGAGCCTAAAAATTAAAAATAATATTTGAAAATCTGTTTTTTTTGTTCTTCACACACATGATTGCAACCAATATGGGATGAGAAATACACAAAGAAGTTAGGGGGTATACTGCCCCGCTTTAAAGTGAGACCACCTTTAAGACATAACCCAGATCTTAGTGGAGGAAAGCCATGGGTCAGGAAGAACCAATTGAACGGTGGACAGGAAAACGACGAGCAGCACTTGCCTTGCGGATCCTGAAAGGGGAAACCTCGGTGGAGGAAGCCGCCCGGCAGCAAGGCCTGACGGTCAGGGACGTCGAAGACTGGCAGGATCAGTTTCTTCGTGTGGCGGAAAATGGCTTGCGTCGTCGCCCCAAGGACGAAGAGGTGCGGCAAGAAGAGCAGATCAGAAAACTGAAACAAACGATCGGGGAGTTAGTGGTCGAGAATGACGTATGACGGGAGGTCTTGAAACCGTACCATTTAGGTCGGGATATGTCCGACGCGTGAGAGCCGCGAGGCCGGACATCCTGGAACAAACCGCCTGTCGTCTTTTTCAGGTCAGTCGATCGGCGCTGCATCGGCTGACCAAATGAAAGCGGGCTCGGGCGACGCTCTCTGAGAAATGAGTCGCTCAGCTGGAGCCCCTCATTCAGGCGAATCCGACGTATCGGTATCGACCCCTGTGGGCCTTGATACGCTATCGCCATGGACGGATCCATAATCGCAAGGCCGTGTATCGGGCCTTACGGCTCAAGACCTAGTTTGTACTTCAACGCATCATTACTTCACAGCTTCGAGTGCCGTGCCGTCGGAGTCGAACGTCAAAGAGTAATTGTCGCTGGGCCACGGAGGTGAGGCATATCCCCTGTGGGATGGTTGGGGGCATTTAACGGCAGTGATTGATTGTCATGATCGCGAGCTGATTGCCTATAAGTTCGCCTTGCGCCGACGGGCCCAGGAAGCAGAACGCGCAATCGAAGCCGCTTGCCTCACCCGCTTCGGTACACTTCGTCCCGTTGGTTTCACCCCGGTCCCTGGAAGTGACAACGAGTTAATCTTTCAGAGCCGCCGCTTTCGACAAGCCTGTCGAGACTATCGTTTGGGTCAGGAGTTTATTACCCCATACACGCCGCAACAGAATGGGCTCATTGAACGGTTCTTTCGGAGTCTCAAACAGGAGGGCGTTTTATAGTGGACCCCAATATTCGGACAGTCAGTTAAGATGGTGGAACGACTGCTTGTTCTACCATGTGGGGAGGGGTCTACGAGATGTCCAAGAAGCGAAAACGGCATAGTGCGGAATTTAAGGCGAAGGTGGCCCTGGAAGCCGTGAAGGGCGTGCAAACCTTACAACAGCTGGCCAAAGACTTCCAGGTCCATCCGACTCAGATCACGATGTGGAAGAAACAGCTAACGAGCCAAGTGGCTGGGCTTTTTAAGCGAGGCTCCGAGTGTGACGAGGGCACTGACGAAGCATTGCGACAGGCATATGAAAAGATTGGCCGCCTCGATGTGGAATTGGAGTGGCTGAAAAAAAAACTGGGCCCACTCCACTGAGCAGAAACGCCAACTGATTGACGAGCATGATCTGATGGTCAGTATCCAACAACAATGTGACTTGGTGGGGCTGTCGCGTTCAGCCTATTATTACACCCCTGCTGGGGAGAGCCAAGAGAATTTGCATCTGATGCGGTTACTGGATGCCCAGTATCTCCAGACCCCGTTTTATGGCTCCCGACGGATGACCGCCTGGTTGCAGGGGCACGGGTATCCCATCAATCGGAAACGCGTCCAGCGCTTGATGCGCCTGATGGACCTGGAAGGCGTGGCTCCTGGGCCTCGGACCTCCCGACCGCATCCCGCCCATCCCCGCTATCCCTATCTGCTCCGGGATGTTCAGGTCGTTCGTCCGAATCAGGCCTGGTGTGTGGACATTACGTATGTACCGATGGCCCTGGGCTTTATGTATTTGGTGGCGATCATGGATTGGTATAGTCGGTACGTGGTGGCCTGGGCCGTGTCCAATTCCTTAGAGGCGGACTTTTGCTTAGAGGCTTTGGAGCAGGCGTTTGCTCAAGAAACGCCAGAGGTGTTCAATAGTGACCAAGGCGTTCAATTTACCTCGCAGGCGTGGATTGACCGAGTGGAGCGTGCAGGCAGCGCAGTCAGTATGGACGGACGGGGCCGCGTCTTTGACAATATCTTCATTGAACGTCTGTGGCGCTCCGTCAAGTATGAAGACCTCTATTTACGGGACTATGCAACGGGACTAGAGTTAGAACGTGGCTTGCGGGCCTATTTCCTGTTTTACAATGAACACCGCCCGCATCAGGCTCATGGCTACCAAACGCCGGCAGTCATCTATCACGGCACACAGGCGAGCAAGCCCTGAGGGAAAGGCCTTCTTGTTTTCATCCATTTTCTGTCTTGACAATGGGGTCCACTGTATTTGGCAACATCAATTGAGTAGCTTTGAGCAAGCCCAGCAACGGATCATTGGATGGATCCGATGGTACAACAAGGAGCGACCCCCTCAAGCGTTACAGTGCCTGAGCCCTCATCAATATCGGCAGAAACAAGGCTTACAGGTGGCTTGATTTCTAGGAGGCACTACAGGGGGGCCATGAAGGCCCATAAGCATAAAAATGGTGCTGGATTTTTCCTACGCACAAGAACTTTTTTTGTAGTTAAAAATCAGACCCTAAAAGGGACAACACTGAAAAGAGAGTCATAGGAAAGACAAGGCATGAAGGGGCTGAGGAGATTTACGGCGGAAATATTTGAGAAATTATTGAACATTTTGGTGCCCCCGACACGAATTGAACGTGCGGCCCGCGGTTTAGGAAGGCAAATTTATTATCCTGCTATATCTCCTCAAACTCACTCAAGCCAATTCCAGCAAGGAATTCCCCCATTCTTTATCTTTGGCTGGGATAGGCCTGAATTGGCTGAAAAGTGGTGGCGTCGAGCACAGAATGAGCACATGCCCCGAAAACTAGAATGAGCTGTCATCGTGATATGCCCCCTTCTTTGGCCCAGAACTTTAAAATTCGCTTTTGAAGGATATTACTTTCATTTGTTACTTAGCCGGATCGCTTCCATTTCATTAGTGAGCCACCTCCAGAGCTTCGGCTAGAACTTTTTCTTTTTCGTTTTCCAATCCACTTGCTTCAAACAAGGTTGCAGCTTGGTAGAAATACCACCGGGCCAACTCAGAATCGCCAGAATTTAATGACCGCTCCAACCGGCCCAACCGTACAAGAACCCGGGCTTGGCCAACCTGACTCTCTTCCTCTTTGTAGAGCCCCTGGGCCTTGGTGTAGGCAGACCGCGCCTCGGTAATCCGCCCTAAACTGGCATCTACGTCACCTAACCCCAGGAGAACATGGGCTTGACCTAACCGATCCTTAACGCTTTCATAGATCACCTGCGCATCGGTGTAGGCAGTCCGTGCCTTGTCAGGACGCCCCAATTGGAGCTCTAGGTCAGCCACTCCTATGAGGACATTGGCTTCGCCTAAGGGATATTTTATGGTTTGGTAGAGGGTCCGCGCTCTGTTGTAAAAGTTCCGCGCCTTGTCAGGCTGTCCCAAAAGGCGTTCCATTTCCCCGAACTCCCGAAGGACATCGGCTTCGCCCATCTTATGATTTTCTGCTATGAAAAGAGTTTTGGCATTCGTAAAGGCCGTGCGCGCTTTGTCAGGTCTTCCATCGAGGAATTCCAGATAACCCAGCCCTAAGAGGACTTGGGCTTGGCCTAATTGTTCCTCCTGCGCCTTAAAGATCGCCTGCGCGTCACCATACGCAGCCCTCGCCTTCTCAATATTACCTGAAATTCGCTCCAGATTTCCCAAACCCGCAAGGACGTTGGCTTCGCCTAACGGATGTTTGGCCTTTTGGTAGAGCTCCCGTGCTTCAGTGTATGCAGTCCTCGCCTTATCGGTGTAGCCTAATTGTTGTTCCAATGATCCCAGGCCGACAAGGACATGAGCTTCGCCAAGCGGATGATCATTGGCTTTGAAAAGGTCTCGTGCCTCGGTGTAAACACTCCGCGCCTTGTCGGGGTGCCCTGAAAAACGTTCTAGATGCCCTAAACCCCTGAGTGCATAGGCTTCGCCTAACGGCTGGTCGTTCGTCTTGAAAAGATCCCGCGCGTCGGATAAAGCGATCCGTGCCTTTTCAACATTCCCTAATTGATTCTCCAGGTCCCCCAACCTGTGTAAAACAAAAGCTTGGCCTAACCAATTCTCTTCTCTTTTATAGAGCGTTAACGCCCCATCGTAGGCAGTCCGCGCTTTATCAGGGTGCCCTAACAGACGCTCCAGTTCGCCCAATTCTGCGAGAACTTCGGCTTCACCTAACAGATGACCCTCAGCTTTGAAAAGAGTCTGGGCTTTAATGTACGCCGTTCGTGCTTCATCAGAATGTCCTAGGATACGCTCCAAACCTCCCAGCTCTTTGATAACAGTGGCTTCTCCTAGGCGATCATTGGTCCCCTTAAATATAGAAAGAGCCTGGTTATAGGGATCTCGCGCCTCCTCATTGTGGCCCGATTTCCTTAAATTTCTTGCCTCCAACAAAAGCACCTGCGTTTTCTGTAACTCTCTCCCCTCATGATCGGCGTCTCTGATATTCTTCATAACCCAAAGATAGGGATCTTCTTCGGGATCGTTGGCAATTGATATCGATTCATGATTAAACGGTAAAGGTTGGGGTGGCCCATCACATCTCGAAGTGGCCATTTCACGGGGAACTAAAAGCACCCCTTTCGTAGGAAGCGTTTCATAGGCGCAATAAGCACGAGGATATTTTGCTTTTGTTTCATCCCTGGCAATCAGCAACTGGACCCACCGATCCTCAAGACTTTGAATAAAGGCATTCATATGGGCTGATTCCATATTTCGAAATTGTGGATTGCTCGAAAAAAAAGCAGCGATCCGCGCAATTGTCGCTCCTTGCGCTGGGGTTGCAAGGAAATTTACAGATTTCACCTGTTGAAGTAGATCCTCTTCATCTCCACTTTTAAGGGCCACCAGCATACTCTTAACCACTAATCCCCCCATGCTGTGAGCAATAAAATGTATGTCTGTGTATTGCTCAAAAACCTCATGTGATTTCAATTGCGCTAGCTCATTAACAGCAATTTCGTGTATATTCGGAGATCTTTTTCTAACGGCAGTACGATAGTTAAAAAGATATATGTCATAGTCTTCAAAACGAGGTGAATCTCCCCGAACCATGGCGGGCCAAAAATTCTCATTTGGTGGATTACCCCATGTTGTATTTGCACTTCCAATAACGCCATGAACAAAAAGGATGAGTTTATTTCGTTTCCCAGGCTTTTCCCTTTCGTAAAAGCACGAAGTATGGATCAAGCCAGGAACACATTCCGACTTCTTGGCGGTCGATTGAATACCCTGACAGCCCGTGATGCTGAATACCAAGTAAAGGGCTATCAGATAAACCATCCTCATTTGGAGATGGGTTACATGATTTATCCTAATAATTGTTCTTGGCATAAACCACTCCTCTTTCAGAGAGTGGACTAATTCAAAAACCTCTTTGGTTAAAAAATTTACACCTCCTTATAATTCACCATTTTTTCAGTAAATTCTCCATATTCAAAAACAACTGATTTTGAATCTAGCTCCCAGACCCTATAGGCCGATTCAACCTTGCTGTTGTCTCGCTACCCGGATAAAACAAATTCAAGGTCAGATCACGAGTGGTCGAAAACGGCCAAAAGCGGACATGAAAATTCTGACCATAAATTGGCCTGACTACTATTTTAGGCCTTCTTTGACTTTTCCATAAAGCTGCCTCAATTCCCCATCCCCCATATCCAATATGGGCTCATACATAAATGAATTGATATGGATATTGGCAGGCGTAATTAGGTTTACTCTTTTTAATATCTCTATATTGTCATGTTCGTTGTTATATTCTTCTTCATACCTTTTTAGAAGTTCCCACGTTTGATTAGCGCCGATTTCACTACCATCAGTTATCTGGCTAACCATAAACTTCTCAGCAACCAATCTAATCGCAATTGATAAGACTATCTTGTTTTCTAAATTAATTCCCTCATTGGCATCCACACAACTGTCGGCAGTTTCCAAAATGAAATCCAGTAAACATTTACTAAGTTCAATATCAGGAAAATCGAGGTCCTGAATATTTCTCTCAAAGACTTCCTTAATATCATTAACAGTTAAAGCCGCAGTACCATCCTTATAGTGCAACACTGACGTTAACAATGAATAGTCATCGTTTTCTTCGGTACCCTGGAGGTATCTTCAAAAGGTGTGTAAATAGGAGAGAGGCGGTGTATCCTCTCGGGTGACCAAACCCACCGGGAAAATCCGGTTAACAAAAGGAGGCACCGCCATGAAAAAGCAGAGCACAACGCAGACCGGTGAATCAAGCCCAACCTGGGAGACTTTAGAGGTCTGGATTCGGGGTCATGTCCAACAATTTATTCAACACGTCTTGGAAGAGGAAGTGACGGAGTTGCTTGGCCGACAGAAATCTGTCCGGCGTGGGGGCCTCGATGGGTCCACTGGATACCGGAATGGGTATGGCCAACCACGGCGGTTAACCTTGGGCTGCGGCACGATCATGGTGCGGCGTCCACGGGTCCGCGAGTGCGATGAACGCTTGATCAGTCGTGTGCTCCCCTTCTTCAAGCGAAAAAGCACCGCTGTAGATCATCTCTTGCCCGAGTTATATCTGCACGGTCTGGCTCAGGGTGACTTTGATCTGGCTCTTGGTGGATTGTTAGGCGCAGACGCGCCGCTCTCGAGTTCCACCATCGCCCGACTCAAGACACACTGGCAGGCAGAATTCGTGAACTGGCAAAGCCGGTCGCTGGAGGACCTGGAGGTCGTCTATCTCTGGGTAGACGGCCTCTATGTGAAAGCGGGGTTAGAGAAAGACAAGGCAGCCCTCCTCGTGGTGTTGGCGGCGTTGAGCAATGGGCAAAAAGTCATCCTTGCTGTCGTGCCAGGCCACCGAGAATCCACCGCCAGCTGGAGTGCCGTGTTACGGGATCTGAAAGCTCGTGGGTTACGTACCCCCCGGTTGGTAATTGGCGATGGCCATCTGGGGATTTGGGCGGGCCTGCGCAATGTCTATCCGGATGTCGAGGAACAGCGCTGTTGGAATCACAAGAGCCTGAATGTGCTCGACAAACTTCCCAAGCGCGCACAACCGGAAGCCAAGACTCTCCTCTGTCAGATTCCCTATGCGCCAACGTGCCGGGAGGCAGAACGGCGAAAAGAGCAGTTTGTGCGGTGGTGTGAACAACAGGGGCACATGGAAGCCGCCACCTGTCTGGAGCGGGATTGGGACCGGCTCACGACCTATACTGCTCCCCTTGAAAGTGAGACCACCTTTAAGACATAACCCACATCTTAAAGGAGGGCATCTATGGGCCAAGGACAAGAAGGACCAATTGAACGATGGACCGCCAAACGACGAGCCGCGCTGGTCTTGAGTGTGCTCAAAGGGGAGACGTCGGTGGCCGAAGCCGCCCGGCAACACGGTCTGCGAGTAGCCGAAGTGGAGAGTTGGCAAGATCAGTATCTGCGGGCGGCAGAGAATGGCTTGCGGCGACGGCCCAAAGATGAGGAAGCCTTGAAAGATGACCAGATCAAAAAGCTCCAACAAAAGATTGGGGAGCTGGTGGTGGAGAATGATGTGTTACGGGAGGCCATGAAACCGTACCCTTTAGCGCGAGAGATGTCCGACGCGTGAGAGCCGTGAGGCCGGACATCTCTGAACGAACCGCCTGTCGTCTGCTCCAGGTGAGCCGATCGGCGCTGCATCGGTCGACCAAAGGCAAGCGGGCTCATGCGACGCTCTCGGAGACACTCGTGGCCAAGCTTGAGCCACTGATTCAGGCCTATCCAACCTATGGGTATCGCCGGCTGTGGGCCCTGTTACGCTTTCGTGAGGGACAGTTCCATAATCGCAAAGCGGTCTATCGGGCCTTACGCCTGAAGCGGTGGTTGGTACATCAGCGGACAGCGACCCCACGCCCTCGTGTGCAGTCTCGGCGAAGTCGAACGACACAGAGTAATCATCGCTGGGCCATGGATGTGACGCATATCCCCTGTGGGCAGGATGGCTGGGGGCATTTGACCGCCGTGATTGATTGTCATGATCGCGAAGTGATTGGCTATGAGTTTGCGTTGCGCGGACGGGCGCAGGAAGCGGAACGAGCCATCGAAGCGGCCTGTCTCACCCGATTCGGCACACTTCGTCCCGTGGGTGCCACCCCCGTCCTTCGCAGTGACAACGGGTTAATCTTTCAGAGCCGCCGTTTTCGACAAGCCTGTCGAGACTATCGCAACTCAAGGGTTTATTACGCCGTACACGCCGCAACAGAATGGGTTAATCGAGCGGTTTTTTCGGAGTCTCAAAGAGGAGTGCATCTGGCAATATCGATTTGGCAGCTTCAAGGAGGCGCAACACCGGATCAATGGATGGATGCGATGGTACAACGAAGGACGACCCCATCAAGCCTTACAGTATCGGAGTCCTCGTCAATATCGGCAGAAACAAGGCTTACAGGTGGCTTGATTTCGGGGGAGCACTACAGACCTTTTATCAATTTCCACAGCCGCATTGGCAACATCTGCGCACGACGAATCCAGTGGAGTCGCCGTTTGCCGCCGTCCGCTTACGCACGGATGCGGCCAAACGGTACAAGAAAGTGGCCAATGCCACCGCAGTAATTTGGAAACTGCTCATGGTCGCGGAACAGAGCTTTCGTCGAGTGAAACATCCGGAGTTGATGGCCGAAGTCTATCGCGGAGTGGAATTTGTGGATGGAAAACAATCGAAAACTGAGGTGGCCGCCTAACTCTGTTTACACACTATTTGACGGAACCTCGTACCCTGAGTGAACTCAACTATATTTCTAACAAAAGGTATTGAAGCAATTAGCTTTACATTATCATTGAGCTTCCCCTTCCATCTGCTAAAAGGGTTACGAATATATGATCGCTTAAAAACCTCTAGTTTAATTCCATCATCGTCTTTGATGGCCATTAAGCATTGGTGAGAAGGCGCTATTAGCCTACTTTCTATGGTGCGCAAAAAGTCAAAATTATGAGTCAAAATCATCATACGAAATTTTTCTATCTCTGACATATATTTGAGATAGTCGATAATGGCATGCTTGTTTTTGTAATCGAAAGAATCTGCAATATCGTCAATAATAAAAAGCGTTGCCCCCTCTCCCCCTTCACTTCTCCGGGCTCTAGCTTCAACCTCAAAAATGATGTTTAGAATATATAATGCTCGTTTTTCGCCTGTGCTTAATATCTTTAACAAGTCGTCTTTTTTATCAAAGGTTTTTTGATCCGTTCTATCATTAAAGATAAATTCGATGGTTTCGACATTACCCTTTAAAATAACGTCTTCTTTATTTTTGATAGCCAACCGAAATGGCAGGTGAGTAAATCGGTTATTAAAAATCCTAACAACTTCTTCCCATTCGGTTTTTTCATCTTTTGCTTTTTGCAAAAGCGCTCTTATTTCTTCTTGGCCTTCTTTGTATTTTCTTATCAGCTCTCCAAAGAGCGTTTTTTGATCGACAAGATAAGCGAACCAAAGTCTCTTAGAGAACTCCCCGAGGTCAGTTAATTCAGGCAAAATTGTAGTGCTCCCCCGAAATCAAGCCACCTGTAAGCCTTGTTTCTGCCGATATTGACGAGGACTCCGATACTGTAAGGCTTGATGGGGTCGTCCTTCGTTGTACCATCGCATCCATCCATTGATCCGGTGTTGCGCCTCCTTGAAGCTGCAAATCGATATTGCCAGATGCACTCCTCTTTGAGACTCCGAAAAAACCGCTCGATTAACCCATTCTGTTGCGGCGTGTACGGCGTAATAAACTCCTGAGTTAAGCGATAGTCTCGACAGGCTTGTCGAAAACGGCGGCTCTGAAAGATTAACCCGTTGTCACTGCGAAGGACGGGGTGGCACCACGGGACGAAGTGTGCCGAATCAGGTGAGACAGGCCGCTTCGATGGCTCGTTCCGCTTCCTGCGCCCGTCCGCGCAACCGCAAACTCATAGCCAATCACTTCGCGATCATGACAATCAATCACGGCGGTCAAATGCCCCAGCCATCCTGCCCACAGGGATATACGTCACATCCATGGCCCAGCGATGATTACTCTGTGTCGTTCGACTTCGCCGAGACTGCACACGAGGGCGTGGGGTCGCTGTCCGCTGATGTACCAACCACCGCTTCAGGCGTAAGGCCCGATAGACCGCTTTGCGATTTAGGAACGTCCCTCACAGCGTAACAGGGCCCACAGCCGGCGATACCCATAGGTTGGATAGGCCTGAATCAGTGGCTCAAGCTTGGCCACGAGTGTCTCCGGAAGCGTCGCATGAGCCCGCTTGCCTTTGGTCGACCGATGCAGCGCCGATCGGCTCACCTGGAGCAGACGACAGGCGGTTCGTTCAGAGATGTCCGGCCTCGGCTCTCACGCGTCGGACATCTCTCGCGCTAAGGGTACGGTTTCATGGCCTCCCGTAACACATCATTCTCCACCACCAGCTCCCAATCTTTTGTTGGAGCTTTTTGATCTAGTCATCTTTCAAGGCTTCCTCATCTTTGGGCCGTCGCCGCAAGCCATTCTCTGCCGCCCGCAGATACTGATCTTGCCAACTCTCCACTTCGGCTACTCGCAGACCGTGTTGCCGGGCGGCTTCAACCACCGACGTCTCCCCTTTGAGCACACTCAAGACCAGCGCAGCTCGTCGTTTGGCGGTCCATCGTTAATTGGTCCTTCTTGTCCTTGGCCCGCAGATGCCCTCCTTTAAGATGTGGGTTATGTCTTAAAGGTGGTCTCACTTTCAAGGGGAGCAGTATATGCTTACGTAAATCAAAGGCCTTGAGATATTGGAAGGCTTCCGATAAACGAATTCTCTCTTTCCCCTTTTCTTGTTTGAGTCCGGCTTCCGTTCGTTCAGTTAACCAGGAACTAATTTTTTCAGAAATACTCGTTTTAATTTCGTCCTTCGGTCGTCGCATATCAACAACTCCAACCGTATCATTCCAATTAAATTCCTTTTCCTCCGGAAAATACAACAAAAAAAGGTGCCCCTTTAAGTTTCCCATTTGGGTTTCTGTAAAATCCTCGCGTTTAATGCAATTATTAATTGTTCCATAAGCCATTAATTCATTCTCAGGGATCCCCAAAATTTTCCACACAGACTTTGGGAATTCCCCGTTTCTTAACACCTCATCCAAAACTGAAATATCTTCGGGATTGGGAGGGTCTGATTCATAAACTTTCCATTTTCCCTGAAGAGCTTCAAAGGGGGAAACCTTCGGTTTTCCAGATTCGACCCACCGTTTATATTCACGCCCGTATTGTGGATTCCTCCGTACGCATTCTCGATGAAAAAAATATAACTTCCTCGCCCATGTCTGCTCATCTTTCTTACTTGCTCTAGCCATTCCGCAGAATAAGGGGAATCCCCTTATCTCCCATAGGAAAACTTTTTCGCAGGGATTACTTTGTGGTCATTCGTTAGTAGAAGGTAAAACCTTAAAAAAAGCAAGGGAGGTTGAGATGAAAAACCAAATGCCATGAATGCCATCAAGTTGTTGACGGAAAAGCCCATTGAATCCCTTGAGGAAAACAAACAGGGAATCATCGACAACATATTTTCTGCCTTTTCACCTTTCTCATGTGGAAGGGTAAAGAAACATCCAAGGGAACCCTCCCAGAGGGTGTCCAAAAACCTCTAGGAAGGATAGTGACACACGATATCAGCGTAACCCGGACATTAGACCATACAGACTAGGAAAGGAATGAAAAAGCGTATGAATACTCTGGAACCAGATCAACCAATTATGAATACCTCTCCGAAAGAAAACCTTCGGCAAGCCCTACGGTTTGCGGAAGCCGGACATTCTCTGATGGAAGCCGAGGCCCTGTTTGGATTCTCCAGAAGAGACCTCGAACACCATCTCATCCAAGCCAAAACCCGGCAGGCACTGATCCGACAGCATCTCCAATCCCGCCCTCGGTTAACGTCCGTACTGCGCTACCCCGAGCGGGGACCGTGGGGAACTTCCAATTATTTTGGAAACTGCCCCGGTTATCTGGTGGTGGATTTATTGGATTACTTAAAACCAAAATCTCTATTTGACCCTATGGAAGGATCGGGAACCGCAGGAGATGTCTGCTTTGATTTTGAGGTGGACTATTGCGGGGGAGATTTACAACTAGGATTTGATCTCCTCAGTTCTCCTCTCCCCAACCGAGATTTTGAATTGATCTTTTGGCATCCTCCTTATTGGCCCGGCCACCAATATTCGACTCATCCAAACGATCTTTCTTCAGCCAAGAATATCAAACATTTTTTGCTGGCCCTTCATGCAGCGTTTACCCGTCTGATTGATTGTCTCGCTCCAGGGGGACATCTTGCCCTTCTTATCGGGGATGGCCGAAAACAAGGGAAGTTTTATCCCATACACAACGAAATCATCCAATGGAATCTCTTGCGCCTCGAAGTGGTCCTTATTAAGGAAGGGGACCATCAGCGCCGGGCGCAATTCTTTCGTTACGGTCCGACCCCTTTTATTCCTACGTTGCATGAATATTTGTTGATCTTCCAAAAGGAGAACACCTAATGGAAGTGGCCTTATATGCACGTGTGAGTACCGGGAGCCAAGATCCTGAGGTTCAATTAGGAGCCCTTCGGCAGCATTGCGAGCAGCGGGGGTTCACGATTGTGGAGGAATTTATTGATCATGGGGTGTCGGGGGCAAAAGAAAAACGTCCCAGCTTAGATCGCCTGAATAAGACCGCCTGGCATGGACAATTTCAAGCGGTGCTCGTCTGGAGGTTTGACCGTTTTGCTCGGTCGGTTAAACATTTGCTCTCGGCATTAGAAAATTTCCGGTCCCTGAATATTCATTTCATTTCCCTTCAGGAACAATTCGATACCTCCACGCCCATTGGCCACGCCATGTTTACCATCATCGGCGCAATGGCCCAACTTGAACGGGATATAATTCGAGATCGCGTCAAGGCCGGATTAGACCGAGCCCGAGCCCGTGGGATTCGGTTAGGCCGACCGCCCGTCGCAAACAATATTTCTTATATTGGTTTTTTGCATCGGGAAGGCCTGTCCATTCCGGCCATCGCTCGGAAGTTGAAGTGTAGTCGGTCTACCATTCGCCGTCGTCTTCGAGAGGCCCATCATGAATAAATCCAGCCCTAATATTGTGGAGTCTCGATTGGTATCCGAACAGGAAGCCGCACAGTACCTTGGCATCTCCTATTGGACGGTTCGAAACTTGCGGTTTCGGGGAGAACTCCCTTCCGTAAAAATTCATCGCCGGATTCTCATTGATCGGCAAGACCTGGATGCCTACATTTCCAGACTCAAAAAGGTGGAGGGGCCTTGACTTTTGGACTCAATGGAGCGATCCATCAAGGAGTCAGGGGGATGAACCATGGGAAGGGTCTACCAAAGAGGGCACACGTGGTGGATACAATATTACCACCAGGGACAATTGTTTAGGGAAAGTAGCCGTTCCCCTCAAAAATCAGTCGCGACGGCGTTCTTAAAAAAACGGGAAGGTGAAGTCGTCGATGGCCGGTTACCAAATTTACAGGCTGATCGAACCACGTTTGAGGATCTGACCAACCTACTGATCCAAGATTACCGCAATAATGGCCGAAAAACCCTCACCCGAGTCGAACAACTCGTTAATCATCTCAAGGAATCCTTTTCCAAGTTTCGAGCCCACGATATAACGAGCCCTCACCTTTCGAGATACATCGAAAGACGACAACAGGAAAAAGCCGCTCCTGCCACTATAAATCGTGAATTGGCCGCCCTCAAACGCATGTTTAATTTAGCAATCAAACAAACCCCACCTCTCGTAAAGCCCTATACCATCCCCCACATCCCGAAACTCAAGGAAAACAATATTCGGACCGGTTTTTTTACGCATGAAGAGTATCAGTTACTCCGGGGCCGTTTATCCGATTACCTCAAAATTCCCTTCATCATTGCCTATTGGACGGGAATGCGATCAGGAGAGATTCTTGGTCTTCAATGGGATCACGTTGATCTCGAAAAGGGGTGGATCCGATTAGACCCCGGTACCACCAAAAATGGGGAGGGACGAATCATTCCCTTGGCTAATGAGGTCACCCATGGTCTCAAGCAATGGTGGCGAGAATCCCGCCTGAAATACCCTTATTGCCCGTGGGTGTGCCATTACAGGGGAACATGGTTACGGAGAATACCCAAGAGAACATGGAAAGAGGCCTGTGACAAGGCCCATATGCCAGAGAAACTGTTTCATGACTTACGAAGGACAGGCGTTCGAAACCTCATCCGGTCCGGCATTTCTGAACGAGTGGCTATGGATATTTCTGGCCATCGGACCCGATCCGTCTTTGACCGCTACAATATTGTGAGTGAGGCAGACCTGGTTCAGGCTAAGGACAAATTGAACACCTTGAGCACAATTTCGAGCACAATGGGGAAGGAGAAGGAGGGAGAGATCGCTGTAAGTTGTTGAAAAAATGGTGCCCCCGACACGAATTGAACGTGCGGCCCGCGGTTTAGGAAACCGCTGCTCTATCCGACTGAGCTACGGGGGCAGCCTTTAATTTGAACACGATACAGATTTTACCAGTAAAGGAAATTGGTGAACGCTATTAGGAGTTACGTTTACCCTATGACTTGAGCCAATCCTCTTCATTGAGATGCCTGTAAAGATTTAAATATCTTCTCTAAACTGATGACTAAAGACCTTCAGACAGTCCCAGCATCCAACCCGATCTTCAAACATTCGTCACTGCTCAATTGCTCAGATCATGAAACCGAAATTCTGAACACCGGCAGGTCCGAAGCAATCTGAACGTATTTCAACAGAACCAACACTTCGCCAATTATACAAAAGACAATAAGTTAGTTAATAGCCCCCCCAAAGCCCAACTTGAACAAATACCCCTGATATTGTCGAATATGGGTAGTCAGAGGCAACAATCGAGAATCATAAATGTTGTGTCTTTCTCTGAAAATGGGATAAATCCCCATTGAAGGTCAAACTACCATTTTGTCAGATTTAAAATCTCTCTCCCAGCCGAAATCCCATGAAATGCGGAATGAGCAGAACAGGCTTTAGGGGAGGACCAGAAAGACAGTTTGTTCCATTCCTCTTCACTGAAAACCCGGGCCTCTCATCCTTCGGAGCGGCCATTCTCACATTTTAGGGACATTTTAGCGACATTTCTTCCCATCAATCCCATTCAGCACCCGCAATTCATCCTTTCACACGGTAGGTCCATTATTTATTTGGTTAAAGCCTGGCCCCTTCCCCATAATCTCAAAAGGCAACACTTGATAAAATTACTCTGCGATCAAAAATTCGAAAATTCAACGATAATCAAAAAAGTGTGCCCCTTTCTTTTTTAAAAAGAAAAGGGCGCATGAAGTTCGCACCACACCTCAATGAAAAATTACAAACTCTCCAGGGTCGTCCTGGCTTCCTCCGCTCCTGGAAAAGTTGGACTCATCTTCAAAGCAAACTCCAACGTCTTTTTGGCATTATTGGGCTCCCCCTTTTTAAACAGGGCCATGCCTAAATGATACCGAACCAACGGGTTTTCCGGCAGTTTTTTGACCGCTTCCCCTAGGAGGGAAACCGCCTTAATATGGGCATTCTTTTTATAGTAAATCCAGCCCAAGGTATCCGCGACATACGGGTTATCGCCTTGCCGGGCGAGGGCATCTTCTGCATGCGCTAACGCCTCATCTAAGTTGCCCCCATTTTCTGCCATGAGCCAAGCCAAATTATTGGCAGCCGGCGCGAATTCGGGTGAAATTTCCAACGTCTTCCGATAATGCTGTTGGGCTTTCTCAACTTCATTGCGTTGTTCAGCTAGTATCCCAAGGATCATATGGACAAAAGCCGCCTTGGGGTTTTTGTCCAACAGACGTTCATATTCCATGATCGCCTCATCAACACGATTCATTCGATGGTATAATTCGGCCAAGTTTATATAGGAATCCTGCAACTGATCATTCAAAGCCAACGCTTGTTTAAACGCCTTCTCCGCTGGATCGGTCTGCTTCGCCTGCATCGAGAGGCGCCCTAATAAATTATAGAAATACGGGTTTTTAGGAGAACGTTTAATTTGCTGTTGAACCCGTTCTCTAGCCTGCTGTTCTTCTCCCATTGACAATCGGGCATTGGCTATTTGACTCAAAGCTTGCACAAAATCGGGATTGTACTTAAGGGCTTCCTCAAAATGGTCAATGGCTTCTTTAACTCTCTTATCCTGTTGGTCAATGAGGCCTAAGTGAAAATGGGCGATCGCGTCTTGAGGGATTTGGTCAATGATCGCTTGATACACCTTTTTCGCCGCTGAAAAGTCTTTTTCACCAAAGTAGGCTTGACCCAGGATTTCTACAGCTTGGACATCACGGGGATTGAGACGAATGGCCATTTGGGCTTCTTCAATGGCCATCTTGTACGATCCCTCAGCCATGAGGCCCACCGCCAAGGCCTTTCGGACCCCTCGAACTTGGGGAGCTAATTCCTTAGCTTCCGTGAGTTCTTGAATCGCTTGGACCGTCTCATTTTTTTTCGCAAACGCTAACCCTAAATATTGATGGGCCATCGCCTGAGTGGGGTCATCTTTAATGATTGCTTGAAACAAGGGGATGGCTTCATCCACGTTTCCACGCCCCAGTATGAGTCGGGCTTCAAAAATCATAGTCATAATGCTCTTCGATTTGGTTTCTAAGAGTGGCTTCAGAAGTTTTTCAGCCTCATGCCATTGCTGGTTATCCAGATAGAAATTGATCAGAGAATTTCTAGCCGGATCAGATTTGGGGTTCAACTCCACTCCCTTTTGAAAATGTACTGCGGCTTTGGCAACATCTCCCATAAACGTATAAAATTCACCCAACAAAATTTGGGGTATTTCACTCGCGGGTTTGTGGTTGGCGAGACGTTGATAGACCTCTTCCGCTTCCTTCCATTTTTGGGTAGTTTGATAATAACCGGCAAGCTTCACGTAGTACCCATCATTCTCAGGATCTAACACCAGAACTTCCTGAAAAAGGGCTTCCGCTTCAGTATTTCTTCCTTGCAGCAAGTAGAATTCGCCTTTGGCCAAAATAAGCGTGGGGGAATTTGCCTTCTTGTTTAAACCTTGGTCGAGAATGTCCTCAGCTTCCTCGGGTTTTTCAAGGATTAGATAGGCACGCGCCAGATCGACATATACCTGCTCATTGTCGGGATCAAGTTCCAAAGATTTTTTGAGTTCTTCAATGCCCTTCTCAAGTTTCTTTTCCATAATCAAGCTACGGCCACGTAACAGATGGCCTTTGGGGTGGTATGGAGAGGAAATCAACACAACTTCCGCGTGTCGTTTCGCCGCTTGGGGCTGTTGGGAAAGCAGATACAATTCACCGAGTTTAAGTTGGGCATCCTGAATCGACGGATCCAACTCGACGGCTTTGGTAAGTTCCCCGAACGCAGACTGAAGATCGGGCATCCCGCCCAATTTGAGGTGAATCAGAGCTAATTGATGATAGGCCTTAGCATCCTTCGGATCGAGTTGGACGACATTTTTCAATTCGATGAGGGCTTCTTGATATTTTTGCTCCTCAAAATAGGCTTCTGCTCTCTCCTGGTGTCTAGCCTTTTTTTCCTCGTCCGATAATTGGGTACAATTGGTTAAACTGACGAGCAAAAATGGAAGAACCACACAGCAAAAAACTACCATGATGGGTTTATGTGTCATACATACCCTATCGTAAATACGTTTCCCATTCTTCAATATTTCCCCTCGCTTAATGGGGATCAGACAAAAATTAATTAGGTAAAATATTGTAATTATTAGCGAAATCATTTTTCTTAGAGTGGTTCTGTACTTGGCTTCGAAAGCTTTAGGGACCTCAAATCTAAGAGAATCTGAACATTTAGAATGAACAATGATACTTTCGACGGGCCCTGATTGAAGAAAATGAATTCTTAATCGTACAAGCAAAGGATGATAAACCGTAGGCATTTTGAACAAGTTTGATCACCAATTCAAATTACATGAATTTTGGAGTTTATAGTTCACAGAGCAGAGATCTTCTTTCACACCAATATGATAAAACGATATGCTGCTAAAAGTTCGGGAATATGTTGAAAGTCAGAAAAAGGTGCATGCCAGAGGAGTGGAACCAGCGGGAAAGAGAGGAGAATTGAATACGCAAGAGGTGTGATTATTCGGCAAAAAATTGGGCTTGTCAGCAGCTGAAAGCTGTAGTCATATTCTGAGAGTGAAGATCCCGCCCTCCAAAAGACGCGATTTTCTAAAAATCTTACTCAGCTTTATTGGTTCCGCTTTTGTAGTGATCGAGTTTCTTTTGCCACCGGATTAGGTAGTTTTCAGAGCTGCTCCGGCATCTCTAAGGATGAGGCAATTGTTGATTGGCAGCCGTTCCTGATTGTAATAGCCAATGAAATATGCTCCCATATCCTAGCTGCCCTACTAGAAGATCTCATATTCCACTGTAGAAATCCATTTGGTCTTGAGGCTCAGGAGCACCGTGCAATCAGGTCATTGTCCCAACAAATGGCTTTCTGGCTCATGCGTTGACCAATTTGCCCTCTCGTCAAATGGTGTGGATAGACCCTACTTCGGGCTGCACCCCTTGGTCAGATGTGAAGCGTAGCCCGCCCTCGGGGTTAACAAGTTTCCACCGCTCGTCTGGGTGCCAAGACCACCTACTCGGCGTCCGGCGTTGCGACACACACCAAGCCACCACACGACGGGCTACAGGTCCGGGACGACCGAGAGGTGTGCCCAGCGTCATGGAATGAGCACACAAGAATATCTCGGCGCCAGAGACGATTTGGCAAGTTCGGATGGAAGGCCCGATTGAGTTGATTGGGAGCGGCCTCAAGTTCATTCTGCCCAAGCCGGAATTTCAGGGTGCCTAGTGGTTTACTCCGCAACTGGAAAGCCTGCATTAGCTTGCGGGCCCCTCCGACTCACTCCCAACGCCTTCGCCATTATAGTTGAACCCGCTGTGCCTCAACTGCATTGTTCACCGCGCGCGATTTCTCCCATAAATGAACTTGTTGGGTCTGAACGGGGCGATCCTGCCAGACTAACGACTTCGTCCTAAGGCTAACACCGCACCCAGCATGATAATGGGATAGTCCAATTGCAAATAATCAATAAGGGTAAGGGCATAAAGGGCAACATGGCCTCGGGGGAGAAGGTGGGAACCTTTTTTGAAAATTGTTATTTCATTTTCAGGCATTTCACCTCTGGGTCGAAGAGCTGAATGCGTTGGTGCTCTGGAGTAAGGTCTTGGGTGTGGGAAGTCTGTCCTAGAGGTCTAACTGATTACGGTATTATAGATACCTCGTTGGAGGTATTGCTTCCAGCGGTTGAATATATTTTATTTAATAGACTTAATCCAAAGAAGGCGTAATCTGACAGATGAAATATTTATGAAATCAACTGGATACCTCATTGGAGGTATTGCTTCCAGCGGTTGGCTATATTTTAATAAATTGGAATTTACCTGTGCACCTAGAGGCGTAAGCTGCCATTGGAAGTTTCAAGAAATATTTCAATAACCAATGTTAGAGGAGGGAAATGCATGAACCCAAAAATGTTACTTACAATGTTGTTAAGTGTGGCCTTTTTGTTTGGTACGTTTGGGCAGGCACACGCAGTTCCCATGCCGTATAAGGTTAACGGCACTTTTAGTGATGGCGGCTTACTTTCGGGATCTATGGAGATAGATTCAGACGCTGGACCATTAAATTATATAGTTCCAACAAGTTGGTCGTTTATGACATCAGGCGGGGTGGATCCAATTGGAAATTCAATAAGCAACTTTACATACAACCCTCTCTCATCCAGCTTGCTAGTCAACTTTTCCTTTTTATCATTAATTTTCACTGACTTCGGCACAGGACGATCACTGATTTTCACGGACTATAGTCCTTTGCTGAATCAACCAGGGCCCTACTCGATTGGATCGATAACGGAATCTTACAATTACGCCTATCCTACACGGTTTGGTACATTTAATTTACCTGCCATACGAGACGGATCCGGGACTGCTGCTAGTCTTCCCGAACCCGCCAGCGTCCTTCTACTGGGGTCAGGATTTGCTGCACTGGGGGCTTTGAGGTATCGAAAAGACAAAAAAGCCTGATTAAGGATAAATTTATAGGTTTTACAAAAAGCTTGATTCCAAATGAAGTCAGGATTTTTGTTGACGTGAAGTTTGGAAGAACGCTGTTTTTGACCATGAGGAAATACAGTGATTGTAGTTCCCCTCAGCAGGCTTATGGGTCTCCGGGCTGTTTTTATGAAAAAATACACACCTTGAAACAAGAAACCTCGCTATATTTGCTACCCTTGGCTCTTATTAAGTGTGAAAGCTAGGACAATGAATTAGAACAGATGACTGAGAGAAGCCCTATTGTCATATATGAAGTCCAAGCCGCTACTCACACAGCAACCCAATCACTCATTGGCTCTTCAAGGCCGTCAACAAACTGAAACCCCGTCTACCACTTTTGCGTACTCACGGAAAACTCGCAGTCGTCGCCACGTTTTTCCGCAAATTGACCCACCCATCCTATTTACCAATTTTCCCGATGAATTGGCCCTTAAAAATTTAGTCCCCAAAGGGTGACTTTTTAGGGGCAGAGTTTGTGGCTTGAATGAAGGACGTGTGTTGGAGAAAGTCTTCTAAAACGTTCACGGCTTCCGACGAGGAATAGCCGTAATCGGCGGCGATCCCGATGACGGCCCCTTCCCTCGCCTCTCCAAAAAGATAGGTTTTGGCTTGCAGGAGTTTGGCCACGTAGGCATTGGAGGTCATATGACCACCTAACCAATACCAACTCCACACCAGACGAGGCGCCATCTCGGAGCGAATATAACTCTCCCTTACTGTTAAAGGGTAATTCTCCACAAGGGTTTCTCTGCGGCCCTCGGACATTAGCTTCCAGCGGTTCCTATCAATGAGGGTATTGCTCTCACTGACCAATTCACTCCCCTGCTGCTGCTGGGTATACACTGCCAGGAACAGATGCACCTCCCGGCGTCCATCGGTGTAGCTCTTGATGAGGATGGTGTCGGCTCCCTCAAAGTGGGGCGTCCAATTCCCGGCATAGTCGGAAAGAGCATGCCAAGGAGAGGAGACCGCCAGAGTAAAGGGAGACGGATCCAACGAGGTTTGAGGAGAAGGGGGTAATGCCATCACCCAAAGAGGTGCCAAGGCTACCACACCCACACCACACCCCGCTACCATAGCCATCTGGAGAAAAGATCTCCTCTGGGTGCCCCGACGAAACCACTCTCCTCCTTGTGAAGAAAGGTCCGCTTCCCCGACGGATGAGGCACGTACCTTATCCTTGAAGAGGGAAGGCTCAGGTTTATGTATCGCCAAGCCCACCCCAAAGAGCAGAAACATGACCCCACTAAAAAACGCCCAGCCACCCAGAAGATGGTCCACTCCCGCCGCCAATTCGTGATCCACAAGATACCCAAACAGCGCAATGCCATATGCGCGCATCCCATTGGCCAGAATGAGGACTAGAATGACAACCAGAACAAATACCACGCGCCTCTTCCAACTCCGATAAACAACACCCGCAAAAAACACCCCCAGCGTGGCGCCGGAAATTAGAGACCGTATTCCCGCACAGGCTTCGGCCACGTGCCAGCTGCCTGAGGGGGTCATAAAGTAGCGCCCTTCCCAGAAGACCGGTATCCCCGATAGTTGAAGCGCGTTGACGGCAAAGAAGGCAGTAAAGTCTTGCAGAGGCGGAACCAGATCTGCTCCGACAGGGACTGCCAAGTAAAGAAACGCCAAAGGAAAAAGCAATACCTTGGTAACCTTATTGCCAGCCAGGGCCCACACCATGCCGGCGAACATAGTAATCCACGCTAATTGTTGGGCGACTATCACTGATGTCACACGACCCAGGAACCATACACCAGCGGACCCACCGAGCAACAATAGCGCCCACGGGTTCGCCCTGGGCACCAGAGTAGCCAGACGATGCCTCTCCCGCCAAGCAAGATACACACTTATGGGAAAAATCAAAAATCCATGGCCATACGTATCCGACCCAGACCAGGTTTTGACCAGGGAAAAGGCCGTTGGGAAATAGAGGCCCAGCAGCGCGGCCCAGGCCATAAGGAGAAGACCCAGGACCTTCGCCCACTCGGAAGAGAGAAAACGAAGGGAAGGCAATGAAGAATGGGGAGTGCTCTCGGTCTGCATCCGAACCCTCCTACGAATTCCGGACGATGTGTGGACAAGGAAGATTGTGTTGGTGATGCGTAAAAATATTCTACGGGATATGGGAGGGTTATTCCAATTGATTCCCAATCCACTTAAGTACCTAACAATGGGGAATGATGCTCATCCAAGTCAGAAGGAGAGGAGCAAAGAACTAAGTGTTTGTTCGGTGTGCTCGCCACCGTCACCTTCCAATTCCCCCCTGTAGGGATGAGCCGAATAACAACCTCTTGGAGGTTTCGAGAAAATAAGCACCCACATCGCCTGAACGAACAGGCCATGCGAAAGTGCAGTTAATCTCGCCGTTGATTTTGAAGTTTCAATTCTAGTTGACGGTTAATTAGATAATCCCCCTGAACTCCAGAGATTTGGGGAGTGGGAATAGTCGTCTTTCACCCAAGATAAGGCCCTCATGATCAGTTTTCATAAACAGAACGTTTGATCCCTATGAAAATTCATCGGTTTTAAACAGGACGCAGTTGAATACCTTTGGGGGGCGAGGGGCCCAATCGAGATTCCGAACATCATACCCCCTAAAAAGATGGGTGTACTGAAAATTCACTTCAATATTTTCCTAAAAATATCTTTGAGTATGTTTTTTCATGAGAAATATGGTCTATCGCATACTTCCATTCACTCCCGACTAGGATCTCAGAAGCCCCATACAAGCCAAGAAGTAAGCACCAGGTTGCTTGTCCCTAAATTATATTCCTCTAGGGATCTGCTTTTATCACCGGACCAACTGTTCCACCATATCAGCCTGCATCTGACTAGAATCCTGTTCATTGCCTGTAAGCTTCAAAAGTTTCCCACTTCTTTTTGAAAAGTAATCGACAGGTGTTCGTTGGGTATTGAAATTAGGATCCGTAGGAGTGGGAGTCTAGCGAGGGGGCAGCCAAAAAAAGCAGTTAAAGTGTTCATAAAGGTAGGAATAGAGGATTGGGAGCTAATCTGGTGTCCAAGGGTTTGAGAACGCGGCGGCCGAGTTTGTGGCTGTCTCTTCAAGACCGTCTCTAAATTGAAACCCTCTGATCACATTTCCCAGTTGACGAAATCCGCGGAGTCGCCGCCAGGTCTTCTCGGCACACTGGCCCAGCTTGAACATCATGTGCAACAGGCCTCCCGAGTCAGACACCCTTTGGTTCGCACTGTCCGATGCGGAATAGTCCCAAACGTCGAATAAGTAATCCCCTCTGCAAGCGGACGGAATATTAGAAGAGGGCTAACTGGTGATTGGCGTACAACTTTTGGTATGCCTCCCCTTGTTGGTTGACATATTTCCCTATAATTCATATTTTCATTGCCATGTTGACCCACAGTGCTGGCGTAATACCCATCTGTCCACAACTCACCGCCCCATAATTGCTCTTTGACCTGAGGGGCGCGCCGGAAGATCTCTCTGGCCGTCAAACTCTTGATGATGGTCACCACCTTCGTCACACTATACCCGGGAACGGATTGGACCAGAAAATGGACATGGTTCCGATCTGTCCCAATCTCCAGAAAGTTCACCTGATACCGCTGCTCGATCTCTAGACAAACCTCCTTCAACACGTTGTCGACGGCTGAATCAAAGATCGCACGGCGATATTTGGCAGGAACAACCAAGTGGTACAACAAAACCGTAACATTATGGCTCTTGTGAATGTACTCGCTCACCCGAGTCGTTTACGCCGCAAGCGGCGGGGAATATATCCGCAGGTGATTAAAAATCCATAGCTCTATCCGACTGATCGACCAAGCTAGGGAGCCAGGAGTCGACTATGCGGAAGCAGTTGCTTTCATCTACAATCCTAGCAGACCCTATCTATGTCGGGATGTCCACCTGTTTCAAGGCAGAAGTAAAAAAAATTTGTTTATAGATTGGGAACAAGAGAACCCAGCGTATTCTTTAACAGGACATGAAACCGATCTCCAATCCCCAAAATCCTTTTTCTCCGGAAGTCCGCGAGCGCCTGGAGCCACCTGCACCCGTGACTCCGGACATCTACGAAGAAACGGTGAAGACCATTCTCAGCCACAATACTAGCCCCGACCTCCCATTTCGATGGAGCGTGAATCCCTATCGAGGATGCTTTCATGCCTGCGCCTATTGTTATGCCCGGCCCACCCACGAATACTGGGGATTTGGGTCTGGGACGGACTTTGAATCCAAGCTGGTCGTCAAGATCAATGCTCCTGCTAAACTTCAGGAATCATTGCTCAAACCTTCCTGGCAAGGGGAATTGATTGTTTTTTCCGGCAACACCGATCCCTATCAACCCTTGGAAGCCACCTACAAACTGACCCGATCCTGCCTACAAGTCTGTGCAGAATTTCATAATCCGGTTGGACTCATCTCTAAATCCGCCCTCATCGTACGAGACATTGATGTATTACAAGAACTGCATAACAAAGCATGGGTGCGCGTCTTTTTAAGTATTCCGTTTGCCTCAGATGACATTGCCCGGAAAGTTGAACCGCAAGCCCCCTCAATTACAAAACGGTTTGAGACTTTAGAGCAGTTGTCCAAAGCCGGCATTTCAACCGCGGTCTCGATTGCCCCCGTCATTCCAGGATTAAATGAACACGACATTCCACAAATTTTATCGCGCGCCCGCGATGCCGGAGCCCAACATGCTGCCTATATTCTGCTGCGTCTCAACGATAACGTGGAACAAGTATTTATTGAACGGATGACGCATCATTTTCCCGATCGAATTCAGAAAATCCTCGCCCACCTCAGAGAAGTTCGAGGAGGCCAAGTTGGGGATCAAACGTTTTTCAAACGCCATGTTGGCGAGGGGAAAACATGGAATGTCATCGAGCAACTATTCGACACCTCCTCAAAGAAACATGGATTTCAGGACATTCCCGATATACCTATTCCCCCTACCTTTCGACGGCCAGGCCCCACGCAACTCTCTCTGTGGGAGAGTTGAAAAAGGCCGCCAGCGGCGTTCTCGCCCCTTGGCCTGGCTCACAGACTCCTCCGTACGCTCCGCCAAACCAAGGAGCTGCGGCCTTGCTGGACGAACCTTTTTGAAAACTCCCGATTTTTTTCAAATAGCTTTAGATCACCCGCATGTGGGTCTCAGAGGAATACTATTTCAATTTTCACACAGACTCTCCGTCAAAGGCTCCTCCCTCAAAACTCCAACCGGAAACACGCAGTTTGGCAAGACCCCGAGTCCTTCAGTACAATCCACTTCTGACAATTCTTCTTGCTCATTCAGAACCAAAGGATACACCCTATCTCATGATTCTTTCTCTTCGGCCCTCACATATCTTGTGGTACCTGCCCCTTACCCTGCTCATCATTATCATCCTCATCGGGTGTAGCGAAGACAAAACACCCTGGCAACTCCACACCGAACAAGGCACGACCATGATGGAACAGGGAAAGTTCCCGGAAGCTGAACAGGAACTGGAGGCTGCGCTTGAACTGGCCGAACAGTTCGAAGGCCAGGACCCTCGCCTCACCCAGTCCATCACGAATCTGGCGATTCTGCACAATGCGAAAGGAGAACCCGAACAGGCTGAAACCCTCCTTCTGAAGGCTGTGGCCATTCATGAAGAAGGGCCAAATCCTCAGACAGCCGAGTTAGCGGCAAGCCTCAGCAATCTTGGCGCGCTGTATGTCACCCAACAGAAGTTCGACCAGGCTCAAGCCTCATTCGAACGAGCCTTGGCAGTTCGGGAACAAGCACTGGGTCCTGATAATCCCGAGGTTATCCGTGACCTGGAAAATCTTGCAGCACTGTTTGTCCGGCAAGCCCACTATGCCCAGGCGGAACCCTATTTGAAGCGCGTTCTCGACAGCCGGGAAAGAACCACAGGACCGGAAGCACCTGAACTCATTGAACCACTCAATAATCTCGCGCTTCTCCATCGAGCCCAGGAACAGTATGACCAGTCAGAGGCTTTATTACTCCGAGCGTTAGCCATCAAGGAGAAACAAATTGGCCCCACCAATCCCCATCTCCTTGGCAGCTTGAATAATCTCGCGCTTCTCTATAGTACGGCTAAGCAATTTTCGCAAGCGACGCCTGTGTTGGAACGAATGCTGACGATTAGCGAAGAGGGATTTGGCAAGGACCATCCCCGGGTGGCCATCATCCTCAATCAATTGGGAGAAATTCACAGACTTCAGGACCAACCTGAGCAAGCCATCCCCTTAATCCAACGCGCCATTGCCATTATTGAACAAGCAGAAGGGCCGGAACATTCAAGTCTGAGCGGCCCTCTCAATAATTTAGCGTTACTGTATGTCACCACAGGACAATATGATAAAGCCGATCCTTTGTTTCAACGGACCATCACCCTCACGGAACAGACCATGGGGAAAGATCATTTCCGGGTGGAACGAGCGCTTAGAAATTACGCCACGCTCTTGCGAAAAATAGGTCGTACCGAGGACGCCGTCACGCAGGAAACGCGGGCCAATGCCATTCACGAAAAAAATAATCCCACGCTGACTTCTTCTCCGGGGTAGGACGCTATCCAGGATACATCCGTCGCACAGACCTTCACTCAGCGGCCTTTGATCCTGTCTCAGACCGCCTTCACAATATTGCGCCCACGAATGCTTCGCCCTCGCAGGGCATCTCAGGATATCTAAAGATAGGATAGAGGGGCCCCATGCTTGAGGCACGAGACGCTTTCCTCTAAAATTATACCCTGCAAACAGGGGAATTAAGGGGAATGCTGAACATCACCACAGGCCCTTGCTACTGTTCACATGACAGGCAGGGTCCCGTCTTTTCAAAGCATCAGAGTCAATACGTGGTGAGATTGTCGTCTCAGCTTCCAAAACGTCATCATTTCTTCCAATAATTTTCATTCTAATGAGAAACTTGAGTTTCTCTTGACACTTTTTTGACAATCCCCTAAGGTTGCACCTCAACGCTGACATCCCCGACACCATTGGGGAGCTTCTTCTCAAGATCAAATTGACTACAAGTCGAATGATAACACGTCGCTCTGCCCTCTCCTTCTTAGGCTCTCTCAAGATCGTTCTCAGTGCCATGCTCTTGCTCGCCTTCACGCAAGGCTGTTCGACGAACCTCAAACCGATTCAAGATTTCGCAAATCTTTCGGTAGAGTCGGCTCAGTACACGACGCTGGTGGATGACTACCTGGATTTTCCACAGCGGCAAAAACGCTATCAACCCCCAAGTCGCCATGCCCATCTTGATGCCATGGCGCAGGACCGTGCCACACAAAAAACGTCATTACTCCTGCGCCAATCAATTATCGAGACATACATGCAATCCCTGGGGCGTCTCGCGGCTGATGAAGTTGTCGATAACACTCAAGAACTGGCGCAACTCTCGGCTGCCTTGGAGTCTCAAACCCCCACCACTCCAAAAGAGGCAGAAGCGTTTAAAAAAATAGCCGGGGTCGTAACCACCGTGGCGGTGAAACGATGGAGACAAGGTCAACTGCAGACTCTCATCGAACAAGCCAACTCGCCCATTCAACAAGTTCTCGAGTCCTTACACCACATCGTGTCAGACGGATTTGGCGGGGATCTCCAAACTGAAGAAGCTGCTATCCAAAATTATTACATGACTCTGACCATGGAATCCCAAGATCCTGCAGGCAAAGCTGCATTAGCCGAATGGAAAGACCTCAGAATGTCCCAGTTACACGAACGATCTGAAGCGGTCAACACATACGGTAAAGTCCTGGACCAAATTGCTGAAGGGCACCAACAACTTTTTGATCAACGTCAGAATTTGACAAAGAAAGAGGTATTACAACAGGTCGAGCAATCCGTTAAAAACCTTCGGTCATTGGTGGAAACCATTAAAAAACTGTAAGCGAGGACTGTGATGCCCTTGAGCGCTGAAGACGCCTTTGAGTTATCCAAACAATTCCGTGATCTCGGCATTAACCTCGGAAATTACCGGTTTGCCAATTGGAACAATCTGACTCCGACACAACGGCGGGACTTGGAAGACGAGGAATGGTCGCTTTTGAACGCCTCTTCGGACATGACCACGAAAGCCGTGGGATTGGCTTTGGAAGAATCAGAAATCAATGCCCAAAGTATTAAAAGTTCGGTAGGCAAAGCGAAGCGGGCGATCAAAAAATTAGAAAAAGTCGGTGAAGTGATCAAAGTTGCTACCGCCACGGTCGGCCTTGCTGCAGCTATCGTGGCTAAAGACCCAGGCGCCATTGCCAAAAACGCCAAACTTGTCCTGGACGCTGCCGACGTGTAGGTCGCCCGGTCTTTCCCTTCTCCTTATGCCGCCCTCACCGGGTCACAGTCGATTGCATGAGACTATTGGCTTGCGGCGGAGAAAATCCTTGAAACCCCCGATGACGTTCAGTCAATTCTAAGACTGAAAACGCGTGACCGTTTACCTGCTCGGGCACGGTAAAAATCTGACGGAGATCTCCTCCTCGGTCCCCTACAATCTGTCCCGCAAACTTCACCCCTTTGGCGGTCAACCGTTCCATACTGGCTTCAATCTCCGCCACGCGAACGGCAATATGATGCAGGGTGCGATCCCCGAATTGCTTGACCCACCCGGGAATAATACTCGTCTTTCCCCGTTCATCCGCATACGCCTGATCAACAAATAAGGCGGGACATCCCGGTGCCCGATAGACCTTGGCCCACCAATCGTCATACTCCAACGTTTCAGAATAGGCATACCCCAATAACAGAAATTCCTCGGCCCGAGGATCAATCGAGGAGGTGCGCACGGTGATATGATCCACAACCGGAAACAGCCCGATGCCAATCTCCTCCAACGCATCTTTGACAATCGCCGCCGCATGGTTTTTGGCGGCATATTCGTGAATGTATCGCGTAATCACCTGTTCGAGTTCGGAACGCTGATTCATCATTCTCCTCCCTGCTTAGTTCACTGAAAATGTGATTCCTTGCGCCAGCGGCAGCTCCGTCCCCCAATTAATCGTATTGGTTTGCCGACGCATATACGCTTTCCAGGCATCAGAACCGGCCTCTCGCCCCCCGCCTGTTTCTTTCTCTCCGCCAAAGGCGCCTCCAATTTCCGCCCCCGAGGTACCGATATTCACATTCGCAATCCCACAATCGCTCCCTTGCCCCGACAAAAACTGCTCGGCATGCCGCACATGTAAGGTAAACAATGAGGACGACAACCCTTGTGGCGCTTGATTTTGGAGGGCAATCGCGTCGTCCAGGGTGGCATACGGCATGACATACAAAATCGGCCCAAATGTCTCCCGCTGCACCACCTTCCACTGATTCTCAGCACGTACAATCGTCGGCTCGACAAAAAACCCGGGACCCTCGATCACACCCCCGCCACAGAGAATCTGTCCACCATCCTGTACCACTTCCTCAAGAGCAATTCGGAATTCCTCCAAAGCCCGCTCATCGATCAGCGGCCCCATCAATACCCCTTCATCCAAGGGATTACCCACCCGGACCTGTTGATAGGCCCGAAGGAGACGTTCCACCACCTCCTCATACCGTGTCTCCTGCACAAACAACCGGCGGGTGGTCGTGCATCGCTGCCCGGCAGTGCCAACAGCTCCAAAAACAATGGCAGGTATGGCCAGATCCAAGTCCGCCGTTTCATCGACAATCACGGCATTGTTCCCGCTAAGCTCCAACAGGCTACGCCCGAGTCGTTGTCCCACGACTTTCGCAACCTTTTTCCCCACGGGCACAGAACCGGTAAATGAAATTAGTGGCAAACGTTCGTCAGCCACCATCGCCTGCGCCAATTCAACCTGGTCCGTAATGAACACGGAAAAAATCCCCGGAACACCTTGTTCCTCCATCACCTGGTTACAGATATGCTGAACCGCCAAAGCACAGAGTGCGGCCTTGGGCGAAGGTTTCCACACCACCGTATCGCCGGCGATGGCGGCCAGGAAGGCATTCCACGCCCATACGGCAACCGGAAAATTAAAGGCTGTGATCACCCCCACCACTCCGAGAGGATGCCACTGTTCGTACATCCGGTGTTGTGGCCGTTCGGAGTGCATGGACAGACCATACAACATGCGGGATTGCCCCACCGCAAAATCCGCCATATCGATCATTTCCTGCACTTCGCCGTCGCCCTCGGCCTTGATTTTGCCTACCTCCATCGACACCAGGGAACCCAGCGCATTTTTTTTTGCGCGCAACGCGTCCCCGATCAACCGCACCACCTCCCCGCGCTTCGGAGCGGGCACTTGCCGCCACTCCCGATAAGCCCGTTGCGATTCCTGAATGAGTACGTCGTAATCCGCCCCGGAGCACCGGTTCACTTGAGCCAGAACTTTTCCCGTCGCGGGGTTCACCGAGTCCAGTAGCCCTTCCGTAGTCGTTGCCACCCATCGCCTTAGCCCGGAACAGGCGCCAGGATTCACCGCTTGTAATCCCAATTCACGGAAAACATCCATCACATGCTCCATTTCGTCTAATCCACCAGAATCTCATCACGAGCACGAATCATCCGGTTGAAAAAACCGCCCGAACCGATTAGCCAGGATTGAAGGCAGATCAAATGTCTCTTGCGTCACAAACCCCTGATATTTTCCAGGACGCTCAAAGACCAGGTCCACCACACTGCACATCCCGGCCGCCGTCGTCACCTGTATCGCAGCCCACAATTTTTTGGCGATAGTCTGTGGATAAATTTTCTGGACAAAATTTTCTTCATACAACTCGCCTTTCCGAAGACCCGTCACCGACGTATAGATCAGGACCACATCCTGCAAAGTCTTCGGCACGGCCTTTTCCAAAATACGCTTCAAGGTCTCTCGATCATCATTGAGTTTCAGGTCATTCATCAACAGATGAATTTTTTCACAATGGCCGGGATAGCGCAGCGTCTTATAATTCATCGTCCGGACCTTGCCGGCATAGGTATCCGCCAGGGTCCCCAGCCCACCAGAGGTATTAAAGGCCTCATATAACAGGCCGTCAATCGAAATGGTTTCGTATCCTTCCAAAGGCAACAACGGCACTTCCCGGCTATTCTCAATCCCATAGCACGTATTGCCGTATTCATTTATCAAGCCGTCCGTGGACCACGTCAGCGAATATTTCAACACATTGCTGGGATTCACCGGCAACGCCCCGACCCGCATTTTGACAATATCCACCGTATCAAACCGGGTCATGAGTTCATGCGCGACAATGCTGATAAACCCCGGCGCCAACCCACATTGCGGCACAAAGGCGGAGGACGCTCCCTCACTCACCTCACGAATCTTCCTCGTGACTTCCACATCCTCGGTTAAATCAAAATAGTGGGCCCCGCACGCACGAGCTTGTTCTCCGACCGCCTGGTTGCAAAAATACGGGAGACAGGAAATAATGCCTTCCGGCCCGACAGAATCGATAAATCGACCCAGGGCTTTGGCATCCTGGACATCGACACAGGACACATGGAAATGGTCATGGCCGATATCCTGCTTCAGTCTTGCCACCACTTCCGGATCGACGTCTCCCAGCACCACGTCAAAGTCCCCGCACTCCACCAATAACGTCGCAATCAGCGACCCGATTTTGCCACCTCCGAGAATACAAATTTTTGGCATAGGGTACCTTTTTTTTAAAAATCCCACTCTTGCTTTATTTTACCCTTTTTGACACACATGAGAGTAGACTCGAACCCGAAAAAAAGAAAAGATCTATCTCTTCATGTAAAGCCTAAGGCGGACATCACGGACCGGCGCCTTCCCGTCCCCATTCCCCGGGAAAAACACCGGGTAAGGCGATGCCGGTTCCCACCAGTCAGTCTACGATTCACAGGACAAACATCCAGTTGACAGGATTTTTAGGAAAGAGTAGCGTCTCCCTCCCGTAGGCGCCTTTTTAATAAATGAACCCCCCACATACCTCCACATTTCAGCCATCCACCATTTCAAATAGGGTCATTTCCACATATTCGATGAGAGTGCATCTGTGCTCATCCTCTAACAACAAGGAGAATCTCGTGATGCGTGTAATCTCCGTCTGGCTTGTAGCAAGTATTAGACGGGCGACTCCCCTTTCTGGCATGGGAAGGCCCGCAGGTTGAGTATTCCGCCAATACGCGCATGGAAACGGCGGATGGAGTCATGGAAGGCATGGTCTTCCATACCCCGGGTAAGGAAAGGCGGGAACTCACAACCAGCGACGAGCCCATGACCATGATCATCCGCCAGGACAAAAAAGTTATGTGGACCCTCATGCCTGAAGCCAACGCTTACATGGAGATGTCAATTGAGGAATCTCAGGACAAAACGGACTTCTCCGCGTATCAGATCGACCAGACCACCGTGGGCGAGGAAGACATCAATGGGGTCAGGACCACGAAAAGCAAAGTCATCATGACTAATAAGGATGGAAGCAAACTCGGAGGATTCTGGTGGACCACCAAGGAGGGCATCCCCCTCAAAATGGACATGATCTCGGTGAAAGGCAAGACCAAAGAGAATTTGCCTGTCCCTATTTTTTTTCATGGAAGCACTCCTCACACGCCTGACGAAGACAAAATCTTTCGCCATTGAATGGAAGCCGTTTGAACTGGGCCTTGCTCCTCAACCCACCTTACGGCGAGAAAGAGAATACCTTAAACGAGTCTGGCGGGTGTCCGTCTCTATCTTCTGGCCCAGGGTTTAGATATGTCCATTACTCTGCCCCGGATTTCCCCCCAACTTTATACCGGGCTCGTTTTCAAGGGGTATCAATATGCACTGGACGTGGGACGCGGACAGATCTACACTCATCGAATCTTTACCGCCTTCTTCAAGGAGCATCGGCAAACTCCCGGTACTGATTGAAATCGGGCAAGAACTGGGATTCGATGCTTTTGCCTGTAAAAGCGTGTTGGAAAACGGGTACGACTACTATTGGAATCGACATCAGCAGGCCTTGCGGCATGCGCGGGAAGAAATACCCATCAACGCTGTCCCGACTCTCATCATGCACACCCACCGCCTTCAGGGGCTGCCATCGCTTGAACAACTCCGATTGTTCCTGGATCATCGTGAAGTCTAGTCGATAAAAAACCCGAAACCTTTGAGTCTGACAAGAACAATGAAACTGGTATGCTGTTTCCTTGCCGCATGGATCATCTGGGAATCCGCCTTCTGTTTTGCCGGCTCCGATCTGAACCAGGACTTTCGACTGTGGGCGCCGGTGTACCTCAACTTTCCTATTTCCGGACCAGTCAAAGGGTACATGGAAGCCAATCCCCGATTCTCGGACGATGCCTCCCAAATCGACCAACTCCTTCTCCGTCCGGCAGTGGGGTATCAACTTACATCCACCATCTCACTCTGGCAGGGGTACGCCTGGGTGGCCAACTATGAACCGCGCTACTTACAGGAGCATCGGATTTTCCAACAACTCATCTATAGCAACAAATTTTCAACCTTTAAATTGCTCAGCCGCACCCGTCTTGAGGAACGATGGATTCAACACGCCATCGGGACAGCGGTTCGCGCTCGAACTATGCTTCGCGGAGACTTCCCGCTACCCGCCTATCCCGCTCTGGCCCTTGCCACCTATGACGAAATTTTCGTCAATCTCAATACCATCCGTCAGGGACCGGAAGCCGGATTTGATCAAAACCGGTTTTTTCTGGGTCTCAACGATACGATCTCTCCCAACCTCAATATTGATGTCGGCTATCAATTACAGCTCATCAACACGCCCCTCTCGGGTCTGGCCAATCAGGCCAACCATATTCTCCTCATTCAATTCTTCATCAAGCTATAAAATTTCCCATCGCTGCATTAGGAAGGTTGTTACGCTATGATCGTGTCCCAATCTTATACTCAATAACATCTAAAGTAGATTTCCCATCACCAAGCAAGACATTGAACAGAAATTTTAATCTAGGGATGTGATTATCCAGCATAGCGTCTGCACAAAGACCTTCAACTGATTCCTCTGACAATTGCCTGAACGAATTTTTAAAAAATTTCTCACCCCCTTCATCTCTTGGATTCAAGTCGTATGTGCAACAGTTAATGATGTAGTGGTCTCAAAGAATACTTCATGTGGCGTTTAATAACCCAGGAGTCTTTCTCGGTCGATGATTGGCCTGTCGCTTACTTCTTGTCATTCAGCCTCAGTCACGTGAGACCATTCACAATCTTTGGGGAAAAACCAACGGATGAGCCCATTGGTATGCTCGTTCACGCCTCATTCCAAGGACCCATACGTACGGGCAAAATAGATTTGCGCCTCCAGATCCTTCGCGATGCTTACCTGTTCACTGAATTCAAGACACTCGTCATACGTGAGAGTGTGCACTCGGGCTTTATACGGTTGCAGGCCACGGACAAGGGCTTGCCGAAGGGCCACCGCTGTTTTATACCGCCCGCCCGTGAATCCTAAGAGATATACTGATAGATCTATTCAGAACTAATCGTCCAGTCTTGTTTATGCTGCAACCGTCCACGGATTTGCTCGATACTCCAACCCTGACGAATCAAAGAGGCGATCGGCTGCCACGGGACGCCGGAACAACGAGGGGGCGTTGAGTCAATTGTCGTGCATGAGCCCAACAATGGCTTGTTACGGTCAATTGCCGCGCCCGCCCATAGTTCCGTCAGAGTTCTCGACTGATTGTGGCTTTATGCCCCTCTACTATGCTCGCAATTTGCAATTATGGGGCAACTACATGTTTTACCCTATATTCTATTAATACCTTCCTATAAAATCTGTCACCATTCAATTTTCTTTTCTGGAACCATTGCTTGACTAAAACCAAGAATCCCGGTCTATTGAATTTTTCCTGACTTCTCTGAATTAGTTGACAGCTCGTGCATTTAGATCTGGGGATAAAAATTTAGAGAAATTCTTGACCAACGCTTATTAATTCATAAGAACATCTTTTCAAAATAGTCCGGGTTATTATAAAGTAGAGGCTCAAAGCCAGAAGTCAGGTGAGCAAACCTCATTTCATTCAGCCACCCAAGGAGGGGGTAAGCCTTATGGAAAGAATTTGGACTGCAGTCCGAACGCCAGCAGGAATAGAGTATGACTCAAAAAATACCCTCCTTGAGTTTTGCAATCGGTCATACGTCTGGACTTGTCTTTTTTCTCCTTGTATTTTTGACTAACCCCGCTTTTTCAGCCTCCTCCATTCAACTAACCTGGAACGCAAATTCAGAACCGGACCTGATGGGGTATTATGTGCATATGGGCACATCCCCAAGCTCTTACAACACCAGGGAAAATGCCGGCCTCGTCCCATCGTATACGTTTAAGAACCTTCCGGAGGGAATCACCTATTATTTTACAGTCACAGCATATGACCAATCAGGTAATGTTAGTGAACCCGCGAAGGAAGTATCGATAGCCCTTCCAATTCATAACATGAATCCCAGTCCTCCCATGAGTCAGGACTTGAATGGGGACGGCAAGGCCGATCTAGTCTGGCACAACACGAAAACAGGGCAAGTGGCAGTGTGGCTACTCAATGGCACGAGCGTCACAGCTTCAGGTTTTCTGGGCCAGCTGCCCACGGAATGGGCCTTAAGTGGAGTGGACGATCTGAATGGAGACGACAAAGCGGACCTCGTCTGGCGCAATGACATCAGCGGTGCTGTTGCCGCATGGCTAATGAACGGGTTGACCATCACCTCCACTGGTTTTCCCGGCAGCGCTTCGACAGCTTGGGCCATTCAGGGTATTGGGGATGTTAACGCGGATGGCAAAGCCGATCTGATATGGCGCAACACCACTGATGGCAACACCGCTATATGGATCATGAACGGCGCAGCAATTGCTGCCACGGGATTCCCTGCCGGCGTCCCCTTAGAGTGGCAGATCGCGGGAGTGGGCGATGTAGATGGAGATGGACAGGCCGATGTCCTTTGGCGTCATGACACCAGCGGTACGGTGGCCATCTGGCTGATGAACGGACTGACCATCAGCTCCACAGCCTTTCCCGGCAGTGCGCCGACGACTTGGACCATGCAAGCCGTGGGGGATGTCAACGGCGATGGTAAATCTGATCTCGTCTGGCACAACATCACAAACGGCAGCACCGCCATATGGATCATGAATGGGACGACAATTGCCGTCTCCGCATTCCCGGGGGCGGTGTCGGTGACATGGCAGATAGAGGGTGCGCACGATGTGAATGGGGATGGCAGGACCGACATTATCTGGCGCAACAACACCAATGGCGCGGTGGCCGTGTGGCTGATGAACGGGGTCACCATCACCTCCACCGGCTTTCCGGGTACCGCTTCCACAAACTGGAAAATTCAGTAAGTGGAATCATAGAATTACACGAGAACGCCTACCTGAATTGGGCTTATGGACTATTCCTGCGAATGGTCTCTTCAGAATAAGTACTTAAAAAAGAAGTGAAGGATTAAATCTTTGACTCCTACCCAGTTCTTCACCAGGAATAAACCCTTCTCTAAACAGGATAAATTTTCTCCCCAGATATCTCTTCCCCATAACTTTTGACTTCATCATCATATCCTTGCTGTGGCAAGGGGTACTTTCATGCCTCAGAAGAAATTTCTTTTCCTCACAGCACCTATGCCACGAATAATCAGGATTCCATCTCCCATCAAACAAATTATTCCTTCTTGCTTTTGGCAGAAATCCCCTACCGCGGATAGGCTTTCATCTGAAAATAGGTGAGATCTTCTCACCCCTTCCCAAGACCCCCGAAAATGGGAACCTTGATTCGAAAAATGTTTGTATGGATATTCGGATCAGCCCACAAATTTGTTGTCACCCAATCAATCGGCGTGGCTAACAGCCTGATGCGACTTCATGAAACCATTTGTCGTTTTCCATGCTTCATACTCCACTACAATCATTAGCACTCTCCTTCATAACATGGGAGGGAAAGCTTCACCCATAGGATTGCTCGGAGTCACATATTCCACAGCAGGCCGGCATTCCTAAAAATGCCAAAGAACCAGCCCCTTCAATTTTCTTATCTACACTTTACATCCCTTCATCTCCTACATCTTCTCAATGTCAGGGAAAGCATTGAAATGATCATAGGTTGAACTAATTGAGAGCTTCAATCGCTTGTCAATTCGCAGAGGGCCCAATGATATATATTTTTTGGGGGAACGAATGGATCAAAAATAAATAATTTGAGTTCAAGTATTTCATTATTTCCATGGCCGTTTTGTTCTTTTTTTTTAATTTCTCATGTTTGCTCTTATAAAGTTTCCGACCAACCGCCTCCTCATTCTAATCCTCTCTAAAGTTTTTCCTTACTTCTCCGAAATGTTCGGCAGACCGTTTAGAGGTGCGAAAAAATTAAAAATGAAGGGATACAGGCATTGATCACCCATTAGTTCAAACAATCCTCTTCCCGAAAAGGGCACACCTACTGTGAAGTAGGGCCGCAATGCCAGGAGTCAGGTAGTAACGCCTGATCGTCCGGCTACCGAAGGAAGACCTAATCCAAAGGGAGGAGAAAATGCGGACTTCGGTCCGAATACGACAAGGAGAAGAGTATGATCCGACCAACCACCACATTGGGTTTCGTAATCGCGCGTACGGTACACCTTACACTTCTCCTCTTCGGATTGTTCGTTAGCTCCGCGTATTCGGCCTCCTCTGTCCAACTAACCTGGAATGCAAATACCGAATCGGATTTGGCAGGATATAAAATTTACAAACGGACATTACCTTCTCAAGATTTTGGACAACCCATATTTTCAGGATTTCCCAATAATCCATCCTCCCCCTCAACAACGGTCTCCGGACTTAGTGGGGGGACTACCTATGGATTTATTGCGACAGCATTTGATACGGCAGGAAATGAAAGTACCCCTTCTACAGAAGCAACAATTACGATAACCACTAGCCCCCCACCCGCGGATACGACCGCTCCGACAGTCGCACTGTCGACCCCCAGCGCGGGTACCGTCTCCGGCACGGTCACGGTCAGTGCCAGCGCCAGCGATAATGTCGGCGTCGCGGGCGTGCAATTCCGGCTCCAGGGCGCCAACCTCGGCGTGGAAGACACGACCAATCCCTACAGCACCAGTTGGAATACTACCACCGTGCCGAATGGCTCCTACACCCTCACGGCGATCGCCCGTGATGCGGCGGGCAATACGAAAACCTCCGCGGCCGTCACCGTCACCGTGAGCAATACCAGCCCACCACCACCTTCCGGTTCGCCCATCTTCGTCAATTTCCAACCGTCCAGCGCCTCCGTCCCCAGTGGCTATCAAAAAGATGACGGCAGTGTCTATACCAGCAGCCGTGGCTACGGCTGGACCACCTTCGTCAACACCCGCGAGCGGAATGTCCAGGCTGATCAACGGCTCGACACATTCATTCATTTTGACTCCGGCACCAGTGTGACCTGGAATTACGATCTCCCGAATGGCGAATATAACGTTTCACTGGCCAGCGGCGACCCCAGTTGGGACCAGGGCCCGCATCATATTACGATAGAAGGCATCACCGTCATTAATAATCAGACGACCGCTACCAATCAATTCATTACCATTACCAACCAACCCATTAGCGTCGCGGATGGGCAATTGAGTCTGCAACTGACTCGAACATCTTCTACACATACCATACTGAATTATGTGATTATCACCCCGGCGTCATCCGATACCACACCTCCTGCCGTCACACTAACGGCCCCCAGCGCGGGCCCCGTCTCCGGCACGGTGACGGTCAGCGCCAGCGCCAGCGATAATGTCGGCGTCACCGGTGTCCAATTCCGGCTCCAGGGCGCCAACCTCGGCGCCGAAGATACGACCAATCCCTACAGCACCAGCTGGAATACCACCACCGTGCCGAATGGCTCCTACACCCTCACGGCCATCGCCCGTGATGCGGCGGGCAATACCAAAACCTCGGCCCCTATCACGGTCACCGTGAGCAATATCAGCACCCCGCCCGCAGATACGACCGCCCCGACGGTCACGCTAACGGCCCCCAGTGCGGGCCCCGTCTCCGGCACGGTGACGGTCAGCGCCAGCGCCAGCGATAATGTCGGCGTCACCGGTGTCCAATTCCGGCTCCAGGGCGCCAACCTCGGCGCCGAAGATACGACCAATCCCTACAGCACCAGCTGGAATACCACCACCGTGCCGAATGGCTCCTACACCCTCACGGCCATCGCCCGTGATGCGGCGGGCAATACCAAAACCTCGGCCCCTATCACGGTCACCGTGAGCAATATCAGCACCCCGCCCGCAGATACGACCGCCCCGACGGTCACGCTAACGGCCCCCAGTGCGGGCACCGTCTCCGGCACGGTGACGGTCAGCGCCAGCGCCAGCGATAATGTCGGCGTCACCGGTGTCCAATTCCGGCTCCAGGGCGCCAACCTCGGCGCCGAAGATACGACCAATCCCTACAGCACCAGCTGGAATACCACCACCGTGCCGAATGGCTCCTACACCCTCACGGCCATCGCCCGTGATGCGGCGGGCAATACCAAAACCTCGGCCCCTATCACGGTCACCGTGAGCAATACCAGCACACCACCCTCACCCCAAAATCACGATCTGAATGGGGACGGTAAGGCCGATCTGGTCTGGCGGAATACAAAAACCGGGCACGTGGCTGGGTGGCTGCTCAATGGCAAAAGCATTGCGGACTCGGGCTTTCTGGGCCAGTTGACTATGGAATGGTCCCTGAAGGGAATGGGGGATCTGAATGCCGATGGCCACACGGATATCATCTGGCGCAATGAAACGAGCGGCGCGATAGCGGTATGGTTGATGGATGGCCTGAACATCGCCTCCACCGGCTTTCCCGGCACCGCATCGACGGATTGGGATATTTACGGAGTCGGGGATCTAAACGGTGACGGCAAGGCAGACCTTATTTGGCGACACACGAATGGCAGCACCGCGGTATGGTTGATGAATGGGACGGCGCCTCCCTCCTCCACCGGCTCACTGGGCGGTGTGGCCTTAGCCTGGCAGATCGCGGGAGTGGGGGATCTGAATGCGGATGGCCACGCGGATATCATCTGGCGCAATGAAACGACCGGCGCGGTAGCGGTATGGCTGATGGACGGCCTGAACATCGCCTCCACCGGTTTTCCCGGCACAGCGTCAACAACATGGGATATTCACGGAGTCGGGGATCTAAACGGTGACCGAAAAGCAGACCTTATATGGCGGCACACGAATGGCAGCACCGCGGTATGGTTAATGAATGGAACGGCGCCTCCCTCCTCCACCGGCTCACTGGGCGGAGTAGCCGTACCGTGGCAGATTGTGCAAGTGGATGATGTGGATGCGGACGGACAGGCGGATATCATCTGGCGCAATGAAGCGAGCGGCCAGGTAGCAGTATGGCTGATGGACGGCTTGACCAGGACTTCCGTAGGCTTTTACGGTTCCGCTTCCTCAGACTGGGAAATTCGGTAGGCACGATTGTTAAAAACACAAGAATACAGAGCTGGGATGGTCTCATGGGCCATCCCGCTCTCTGTTAGTAACTAGTACCTGCCAGGAATAATCATTCGTCCCGCGCAACTATCCGGCATACGGATATCCACCACACCCCTTGGTCCTATGACAGCTTCCAAGGATAGGCAGGGAACACATTCGACCCCCATGTCGGCATTGGCCTTAGTGCCATTAATCCTGAAACTCCTCCCCGCCAATTTGGCAAACCCGCCAAGGACTGCTATGAATAGTTTGATGGGAGGTGGCTCCCTGAATCCCTCTGAAAGTTTTGGCACAATCAGATTACAATTTGTTTGTGAAATAAATAACGGGTAGATGAATTTTGACAGACAAGGCTAGGATCTTACTCATGGTGCCGTATCATTTCCCCAAAGCCACAGATCATCCTACAGAGGTCGTAGCACTTCAAACTTGAATACACCTCTTCCTTGCTGCCAGAAGGTATCTGAGGCTATTCTAAATTTGGAACTGGTCAAACTATTTGTTATCAATTAAAAATGCCTTTAAATCAGTTTTCTTGAGATTGCTATAAGCATTCTATCGTGGTTTACCGTTTCCCCTATGGTATAGAAAGATGGAACGGCTTTACGTTAATTTCCTCAACCCTGCGGCTGCTATCATTTTATTGTTCCGGCCCGACAGAGGAGTTTCGGTCGCCCTATGGAAACTACAATGGCAATTAGGATGATTAGTGAAGCAAGCGTGCAACAAACATGAGCACGATGACAGGCCAGTGGGCCTGGGATAAAATTTGATTAGGGGAAGCCCCCTGTCGATGCGCACTTCAATGCACAAAAAGGAGGTCAAGGAGACAGTATGGCTAAACTGATCGAGCAACCCACAAGAATTAAACCTGCGGGGAATAAACCCAAACTCATCGATGAATTTATCGGACGGGTCAATAGCGGCACAGACCAGATCAGCATTGCGCGGATGCAAAGTCCTTCCGGATGGGAAGAGCCAGGCCAGACCCCGGAGTTCGATGAATATACACTGGTCCTGTCCGGTCAATTACGGGTGGAAACGAAGGAAGGCGTGATTGAGGTGAATGCCGGTCAGGCGATCATCGCCTATCGCAATGAATGGGTGCGATACAGCACCCCGGGACCTGAGGGAGCTGAGTATATCGCGGTATGTACTCAGGCCTTTTCCCCGGAGACCGTGCATCGCGATCCCTCGTGAATCTTTTCCGACTCACACCTGATCGGTTTTTTACAGTCAACGAAGCAGAAAACGGATGGACTGAAAACGCGACATCCAACCCTGCAAGAGCAAAATGGAACGCGATACTCCCTGATATTGTATTGGGAGTGTCACCACTCGTAATGTACAGAAGGGACAGTTCGGTGAATAACGGTTGATCAAAAACCACCCCCTTCTGTAAAAACACATGTACCAGACACATAACGGAAATGCCGAGACTTCCTAATGTCTATGCCTATGGCCTCCGCCATATCGGAAATGAAAGGACAGGCCTGGCTGTCTCCAATATCCCGCACCAACCCCATAATATCGAGATACTGTCCAGGGGGGTCGAAGATAGATACCGAATGGCGCATAGGCATAGGGGGAAGCATAGGCGGGAACATAGGGAAGAGGGAATCGGGGATCTGGTTTATAGACGCGAGCGTCACGAGAGGCCAACGCTTCATGACGGTCCATCTTTTCTTTAAGGTTGTTAGCAGTCCTTTCCTGGGCACTAAGTTGTGCTTCCAATTTGGCAATATGATTTTGTTGGAGATCCGGCAACACCTGCAGACATCGAATTTGAGCCTCACCGGAATATCCGGAGCATTCCCAGGGAACATTGGGGGCTTGAGCAATGACGTGAGCACCACTCATCAACACCCACAACCCGACTCCCCACATGCAGACGAATGGTCCCCATCCTGTTGATCGAAAAGACCTTGTCAGTCGTTGTGAAATCAAGGAATACATGCTTCCCTGCTTTGTGAAAATACACCCATATTTTATCATGGCATTTCAAGATCCGACAAATGGCCAATCTCCTAGTCATCATCCATATAATGGCCAATTTTCGTTGACAGCTTGCGCAAAAATTCGTAGCCTTTCCCACACACCAAATGCTCACATTTGTTTCAACTTAGAGCAAACAGAGAAGATCCAGGCGCACTAGTCTTCCGAGAAAGCAAGAACTTTTCCATGGGACGCATCCCACACCTACAGGCCCAAGAACCTATCCGTTGTGGATGGGTGGGAACAAAGCCCCACTTCATTGCCTATCATGATGAGGAATGGGGAATCCCTGTCCATACAGACCACCGCCATTTTGAAATGCTGACATTGGAAGGAGCGCAGGCGGGGTTGTCCTGGTCGACCATCCTGTTACGCCGCGAAGGCTACCGCCGGGCGTTTGCAGGCTTCGATCCCTTGAAAGTGTCCAAATTCGACAACGGAAAAAAAGCGGCACTCCTTCAAGATACCGGGATCATCCGCAATCGTCTGAAAATTGAATCCGCCATTACCAATGCCCAAGCCTTCCTTCAGGTGCAGAAGGAGTTCGGCTCCTTCGATCACTATATATGGGATTTTGTCGGTGGATCACCTAAGCTGAATTATTGGAACACCATGTCTCAAGTCCCTGCCACAACGCCTGAAAGCGATGCTCTTTCAAAAGATCTCAAGAAGCGAGGGTTTAAATTTGTGGGGAGTACCGTGATCTACGCACACATGCAAGCGGCCGGATTGGTCAATGACCATACCACCGATTGCTTTCGACATCCCGTAAACCTTTCCGCTCAGACCACTGGACAAAGAACGAGCAATTCCCGAACAGCATCCCTCTCAACCATCAGGATCAAACGAGTGTACGACGCCCCTGCCCCTAATGACGGATGTCGGATTCTCGTTGATCGGCTGTGGCCTCGTGGACTTTCAAAGGAGGCGGCTCACGTCAACCTGTGGCAAAAAGATCTTGCCCCGTCAACAAAACTGCGTACCTGGTTCGGGCACAACCCGGCCCGCTGGCCAGAATTTCAGACGCGGTATTTCACCGAGCTTGATCAAAATACCAAGGCCGTTGAGGATCTTCTGCAACAAGCCCGATATAACCCGGTGACGATTCTTTTTGGGGCCAGGAATGAGAAATACAATAATGCGGTCGCCCTGAAAGCCTATCTCTCCCGTCATTTTGGATGAGGGGCCTATATCCTTTCATGGCTGTTGGACCAAACCACCTGAAAGCCGTTATTCAGGAGGATCTCACAGGATGCGGAATCGCCTGTGTGGCTAGTTTAGCCAACGTCTCTTACCAACAAGTCAAATCCGTGGCAAGGACATTGGGCATTGACGTCGCGGATAGGCGTCTCTGGTCCCATACGGCCTTCGTTCGGATACTGTTAAACCATTATGGGATTCAAGCCCTGTCGGGAGAATCCCCATTTCGATCCTGGCAGGCTCTGCCGCCACTCGCCCTTCTCGCCACGAAATGGCACCGCAAAAACAATCAGACCTTTTGGCATTGGGTGATTTATTGGAAGAGGCCGGACAGACCAGTGGTGTTGGATTCTAAATTCACCCTTCGGAACCACGTCCGTACCGATTTCGGAAGGATCAAACCTCGATGGTTTATCACGGTTCATGATCAAATGTAAGGAATGCCCATAAGAAATCTTTTAGGAAGTTTACCTTCTTGTATTAAAAGCATTTTCCTTGCGGAAAATAAAAAAAATCGTTACTATTCCTAATTATTTTAAATTATCCTCAATTCCCATTCATCCTGCCTTATGTTTATCACGTCGAGAGATGCCAAAAGTTCGATCCCCTTGCCCATGGCAATGAGCATCATGATCGAGGGTTTGCCAATGGAACGGCAAATTCAGCATTCTTCTCAGAAATCGACTTGATAACACAATCATTTTTTTCAGGTGCGCATTCGTCGTTTCCTTAAGTCATCATAAACCAAAGGTCGAATGATGTTGATGTTTATCCTTTGACCAAAACGAGTCCTGCGTGAGGACTCCACATTATGGCCATGTAGTGCGCCGAGCATGAACCGTTTCGTCCAATTTCTGCGCCATCGACTACCTCCAGTAATGGTGTTGAGGAGGTTCCGGCTGCCATCAGATCCAGCTCCGGCAGTCCGGATGACGCGACCTTCTGACCCAGCCTTTCCCCGTGCCTCAAATCCTCCCGAGCTTCCTATTATGACTTATTCATTGTATGGACCAATGGAAAACGCGGGTCGATAACATGTCATTCAAATCTCTGACCATGGGGGTACCCATCGCAACGGCCGAACAGCCACAGCCAAATCTTCAGAAGGTTCTCATTGCAGGACTGGCATTGGGAATCTTCGTGGCGGATTGCCTGACCCCACTTGGGGTCGGAATGGGCAGTCTCTACATCCTGGTCGTCATAGCCACTCTCCCCCTCCACAACGTGTTGACCACCAAACTGGCAATAATCGGCGCAATTTCCTTTACGGTTCTGGGATATTGGACTTCTATTTCAAGGGTTGGATATGAAACGGCCATCATTAATCGTTCGCTCTCTATTCTCTGTATCGTAGTAACCGGTTTTATGACGTTGAAAAAAATTGCGTCCCGCCAGGCACTCCAAAGAATCAAAGACGATCTCGAAATGAAATATGGCTTGCAAACGAAGGAACTCAAAGAACAAAACCAAACAATGTCTGTTCTTCTCGAGGATTTGAAACTGACCAAAAGTGATTTGGAAGACAAGGAGCGCCGGCTACGCGTGTTTGTTGATGCCTTTCCGAGTGGCATGTTAATCGTTGACCATCGCGGGAAGGTGGTGTTGGCCAACAAATTAATTGAAACCCTCTTTGGATATTCACAACATGAATTAATCGGACAATCCATCGACACCCTCGTTCCCAAAAGATTTCAGCAGGACCATGCCCGACATCGGGTAGCATTTCTTGAAAACCCCAGTACCCGAGCCATGGGGGCCGGACGGGATCTCTTTGCCCGACGAAAAGACGGAAGTGAGTTTCCAGTAGAAATCGGCCTAAATCCCATCAGTACGCCGGACGGCTTCATGGTGCTCAGTTCGGTCGTAGACATTTCAGCCAGAAAACAACACGAAGCTGAGCTCAAACGCCTCAATCAACAACTAGCCAACCAGAATCAGGAACTGGAAGCCTATAACTATGCCGTTTCCCACGACTTGCGAACACCCTTGAGAGCGATTCATAATTACGCGGACTTTCTCCTGGAAGACTTGTCCACAAAAGTTTCTTCCGAACAAACCATGTACTTGACCGGCATAACCACCGCCGTATGCGAGGCCGAAGAGCTCGTCTCTGATCTCCTTGAACTTTCGCGGTTAAATATCAAGGATTCTGTTCCTCAGGTCTGTCACGTCGGACACATCATTGCCAAAACGCTTATCCTGCTGAATTTCGATAAAGACGTCGAAATTCATCAACCAGCTGAATGGCCGACAGTCCTTGGCCATGAACATCTGCTAAAACAGATTTTCCAGAACCTCCTCGCCAATGGCGTCAAATTCAACCACTCCTCCCCAAAAGTGCTGAAGATGAATTGGAGGAAGGAACCTCAAGGCGTGATCACCTTCACCGTCGAGGACAATGGCATTGGGATCTCTGAACCCTATCAGGATAAAATTTTCCAGGTCTTTGAACGATTACATACGACCCGGGAATATGAGGGAACCGGCATCGGCTTGGCCATTGTCAAAAATGCGGTAAGCAGGCTTGGCGGGGAAATTCGCGTGAAGTCCGAATTGGGCAAAGGCAGCATTTTTTCATTTACGGTACCAATTGGAGAAATTTATGATGATGCATGAAACTCGGAATTTAACCATTTTAATGGCCGAAGATAACCCCCACGATGTCCTGGCCACCAAACGTGCCTGGGAACAATTTGGTTTTGGGAATCATCTGCACATCGTATCGGATGGCGAAGAATGCCTGGAATACCTGTTTCATCAAGGAAAATATCTGGAATCGCACATCTTTCCCGACCCTGACCTCATTCTTCTGGACCTCAAACTTCCAAAGTTGGATGGACACCAGGTGCTCAAAACGATTCGGGCGAACGATCAGTTCCGCTTTTTACCTGTCATCATTCTCACGAATTCAACCCTTGAGACCGACCGGAACAAGGGATATGAATACGGATGTACGGCATTCCTCAAAAAACCGGTCGGGTACGCCAACTTCGCCAATCTCTTAAAATCCCTGCGAACCTTCTGGAGTTGCGTGGAACCCTATGCCAAGCCATTAACAGCCTAAACGAACGGGTCACCCATGTCCCTACTCCAGGAAGCCGGATTATCAGCTCTCCTCATCGAAGACAATACCCACGAGCGAATCGCGATCCGGCGTTCCCTAAAGAAGGACGTTCACACCCTTCTTGAATGTGAAAGTGCGGAGGAAGCCATTCGCCATCTGGAACACTCTCCTTCGGCATTTGACGTCATCATCGCCGACTTCAAGCTCCCGGGCATGGATGGCCTTACGCTGTTTCGCACCCTGCGTCAGATGAAATGCGTATCTCCGTTTATTCTTTTAACCGGCAATGGATCCGAACAGATTGCCATTGAAGCCTTCAAAGCCGGAGTGAATGACTATTTGGTCAAAGCATCCGAAAGCGACTACTTGGATCTATTGCCGGTGCTCGTGACTGAAGTCATCCAACATCATCGTTTGAAAATCCGGAACGAGTTACTGGAATTGTCACTCAAAGAAGCCCATGAACGGTTTCATCAATTCATGGAGCATTATCAGGGGATTTTCTGGCTGACCGACTTTCAAGAACCAAGAAAATTATTGTATGTCAGCCCGACCTATGAAAGGATTTGGGACCGCCCGGCTCTTCAGCTCACTGGGAACCCGTTGGATTGGCTTGAGGCCATTCATCCCAAAGATCAGGACCGTATCAGGAACGCCTATCTGAGGCTGAATATCACCGGAGGATATAACGAGATTTATCGAATCGTGAAAGCAGACGGGTCGACTCGCTGGATCCATGAACGCGGACTCATCAATCACAATCACGGGGGACATCCGTATCGGATCACCCGGCTGGCAGAAGATATTACCGACCGCACCACGATGTCCGAAGCCCTTCAGGCCAGCGAGGAACGCTTTGCACAGTTCATGGCCCATCTTCCGGGTTTGGCCTATATGAAAGACGAAGAGTATCGTTTGACATATCTGAATCCGGAATTTGAACAGGTGTTCAATATTGATCTCAAAAACTGGATCGGGAAAACCGTTCACGACGTCTTGCCGCCCGACACCGCGACCATGCTCCAACACGATGATGACTGGGTGCTCTCCCATGGTCAATCCCTGGAAAGGATCGAGGACATTCCACTCCATGACGGCCTGCATCAGTATTTAACGTGCAAATTTCCTATTCTGCAACATGACCGTCCGCCAATACTGGGAGGGGTTTCGATCGATGTCACCGGCCAATTCAAAGCGGAAATCCAACGGGATCATATCTTTTCCCTCTCCCTGGATCTCATGTGCAGCATTGGTATTGACGGGTATCTCAAAAAAACCAATCCTGCCTTCGAAAAACTTCTCGGGTACACCCAGGAAGAACTGTTATCCCAACCATTGATTTTTTTCACTCATCCGGATGACCGGATTTCCACCCAGACAGCGTTCCATCAACTCGCTGAAGAAAAGGATGTGGTGGATTTCCAGAACCGCATCCGTGATATCCGTGGCAATTACCTCTGGCTGGAATGGCGCGCCACTCCCCAGCTTCAGGAAAAAACCATCTATGCCGTTGCCCGGGATATCACCCAGCGGTATCACGCAACCAAAGCACTCCGCCGGTATGAGCAAATTGTGTCCACCAGCTCGGACTTTCTCTGCTTTTTAGATGAGAAGAATTGCCTGCAAGCCGTGAATCATGGATTTTGTGAATACTTCAATCTTCCTGCCCGGGACATCATCGGTCGGCACATTCGCGATTTTGTGGGGACGGATCTCTTTGAATCTCAGCTCACCAGTCATTTAGATGACTGTCGAAAAGGGCGGGTCGTCTGCTTTCATCAGCATGTAACCTTTCCGGAAGAAAACGTGCGCTTCATGGAGGTAAGACTGAATCCCTATGTCGAGCCGGATGGAACAATTTCAGGCGTGACCGCCATATGGAGAGATCTCACCGAACAGAAACGTCTGGAACAGCATGTGAGACAGACACAAAAAATGGAATCCATCGGAACCCTGGCCGGAGGAATCGCTCATGACTTCAATAATATCCTGATGGCGATCCTCGGATGGGCAGAAATGGGGACATGGAAACATCCCAAAGGCGATCCCGCCTACGCATACTTTGAGCAAATCGGAATCGCGGGGAAACGGGGGCGGGATCTCATCCAGCAAATCCTCACCTTCAGCCGGCAAAACGAACACCATCCCCGCCCGGTCGAACTGGCCCCCATCATCGAAGAATCACTGGCTCTTCTCCGGGCCACCTTCCCCTCAAACATTGAGCTGCATTTTGGAAATCAGAACAAGATGAATATGGTGTTTGCCGACCCCGTTCAAATTCATCGCATCATCATGAACCTCTGTTCGAATGCGGAACATGCCCTTCGCCCCCATGGCGGAACCCTGACCATCGACCTTCATGCCATCATCATTGAAAAAGGCGACCTCCAATTCCCCCCGACCCTCAATCCCGGAAGATATGTGCAGATCGTCGTCAGTGATTCCGGTCCCGGGATTCCCGAACATTTCCTTCCCAAAATTTTCGACCCGTTTTTCACGACCAAACCCGTCGGAGAAGGAACCGGAATGGGATTGTCCGTGGTACATGGCATTGTAGAAAATCTTCGAGGACATATCTGGGTCAAATCTTCTCATAAGGACGGAACCACCTTTTTCATTGCCATCCCCGAGTACCAGACCCCCGCTGACTCTTCTCTTCATTCAAAGCCTTCCCCCATCTGTCGCGGAAAGGGACATGTGTTGATTGTGGATGATGAGGTATCGATTACCGAAGTTTTGAAAGAATTTCTGGAGCATCTGGGCTATACCGTCACCGTCCGGACTCATCCCTTGGAGGCCCTTAGAGATTTTCGCATGAATCCCCATCGATTCGACTGTCTCATCACTGATCAAACGATGCCCACACTTGGAGGAGACCAGTTATCTCGAGAAATCCTCAAAATACGGCCCGATATGCCAATCATCCTTTGTACGGGGTTCAGTCATACGATTGAGAAGGAAAATGCGTTGGAACAGGGGATTACCGCATTCCTCTATAAGCCCATCTTACTGGATCAACTGAGCCAGACGCTGACTCACATCCTGTCGCATTCCCAATCCGAAAAATCCTAAAGAATCGCTGATAGACACAGGAGTCTCTTCTAAAACACTTTGGTCTTTCGTGTCGCGTTCAAATACCCTAGGAGGATGTCACGCCTTGCGACGACACCGAGGAGTTTTCCATCTTCATCGACCACCGGCATTCGGATCAGATGCTTCCCTTCCAGTTTATTAATAATCTCCATAGCCGGTGTTTCCCGCTTCACTGTCACCGGTGCAGGAGTCATCAAGTCACTCGCCGGAACTCCTGCTAGAGACCGCTCCTCCTTAATCGCATGGAGAAGATCGAACTCACTGACAATCCCAAGCAAATGCTGCTCACGATCCACAATGGGTACGCTCCCAAAACCCTCTTCAGTCATGGTCTGCGCCAATGTTTCTGCTGAATCCTCAGGATGATAGGCATACACGGCATCTTGCATGAATTGCTCGGCAATCAGCCCCTTAAAGTCACGAGACCCAACAATGTAATCAACGCGTCGCATAATCCATCCCTCCTTCTATCGGGAAGTCGTGTGAGCGTAGGTATTGAAAGGACAACCGGACACCGCAGGTCTTTCAATCCAAAACCACTTTCCACATTCCCAAGGCTAAGAGGCTAAAAATAAGACCTTCGACCATTCCTTCCCCCCAGGCTGCCAAACGGGGGTTGAACATCCACAGTTTAAGCATCATCCAGCCCGGAAACGCTTTTCTCATGGACTCACCTCCTTCCGATCCTCAACGACCTTTCACTCAGAGAATTCCATGTTCGTCCGCGAATTGTTCATGTTTTTCCCATCATACAAACAAAAAGGCCTCCCGGACATGTATATCCCCGGAAGGCCTTTCACTGTAGATAGCGTGAAGAAGGAACGATCTACCCCATGACAACCTCGATTTTAAATATTTTCTACCATGCGCTTTTTTTGAATAAAAGTAAAGCGCCTCATTTCAGGGAAACAGGAGCACGGTGACGCGTACAAGCACTCTGAGAAAAAAGGACAACCGGAACCATAAGAAAACCTCTGGCATGTTTTTCAGCATTCACGTAAATTATTAAAAATTTTCAATGACATAGTCCGGGAAAATATCCCTTCCCATAAAAATAAGGTAAGATTTCGTGCGGGTCCGCCAACCAAACTCATAATGAAACTTTGTCGCCACCAAGAGACCTTAGCGAGTTGCTCGCTGGCTCGCCCGTATGGCAGATAACGTGCGGGCATCTCAACAGGAGAACTTCCCGCTTCTCTATCGCGTGTCTTTGGGCAGTCCGATTGGAATTGACGGCTATTTCCTTCGGCACTTCGGGCTGTCTTTTCCTCAATTTCGTAACGCCGTCATAGAAACTCGTACGGACCAAGATCTGGAACAGTGGTTCCTCGGTCAGCCGGAAGTACATTCCTTAACTATTTCGACCTGGAATAACTTTGCCCCCAAGCTAGGCACTCCCGGCCACCCTGTCTCTTTCTTAAGGCATCTCATCAAATGGTTTGTCTATCCCAAATCCATCAAGCACCCGGTAAACAGTCTTTTTGAAATGATCGAACAGGATGAGGCCCGTTAGGTCCCATCCAATCTGATGGAATGGCACCCAGACCACAACCAATATTTAATATTTCCCCTAAAGATGTGAGCATACATGAACTATCAAGCCATTTTGGATGAGATCCATCAGGAAGTCTTAAGCCTGTTACCGTGCGGAACCGTCGCCACCTACATTCCCCAATTGGCATCCGTTTCCCCTCAAAAGTTTGGAATGGCCGTACAGACCGTTGACGGGGAAATGTTCCAGGTGGGGCAGGCCTTAGAGCCCTTCTCAATTCAAAACATTTCAAAGGTATATACCCTGACCCTCGGATTTCCCTTTGAAGGCGACAACATTTGGATATGAGTGGGACTCGAACCATCCGGATCGACCTTCAACTCTCTCGTACAGCTCGAGTATGAACATGGCATACCCAGAAATCCGTTTATCAATGCAGGAGCCCTGGTGGTTTCCGATATCCTCGTATCGCATTTAAAAGATGCCAAATCCGCTTTTCTCGATTATGTCCGGCAACGGGCCAATAATGCCTCCATTCAAGATGATCCCCAGGTGGCCCGCTTCGAACGCCAAAGCGGCTTTCGGAATGCAGCCATGGCCAATTTCCTCAAAAGTTTTTCCAACCTCACAAACGAGGTGGAGGAGGTGTTAGACTTTTATTACTTTCACTGCTCACTATCGATGAGCTGTGCGGACCTGGCGAAAGGATTTCTCTTTCTCGCCAACAAAGGTCACTGTGTTTGGACCAATCAGCAGGTCCTCACCCAGAGCCAGACAAAAAGAGTGAACGCCCTCATGCTCACCTGCGGTACCTATGATGCCGCGGGAGACTTCGCTTTCAATGTCGGATTGCCGGGGAAAAGTGGGGTGGGTGGTGAAATTGTCGGGGTGATCCCAAACCGGCTCACGGTTGCCGTCTGGTCCCCCGGTTTAAACGAAAAGGGCAATTCATTCGCGGGACAATACGCACTCGAATTATTTACCACCAAAACCGGTGTGTCGATTTTCTGAATCAGACATCAGCCTTCCCACAAGTATGACCCAAGGCTTCTTATGATCAAACCATTTGAGATGGGCGAACAGTCGTGATGTCACCAATCATAAGAATGTGCCTCCACCATAAAAACCAAGAGCCCGGCCCGCAACCGGAAAACTCTCAACCGCTGGATCAGCCAACAACAAGCGCCCATGCAATACCGGCAGAAACTGTTGAATAATTCGTATTTCTTTTAGTTTAACGCTCTACCATATTATTGTGTGGCAATCGAGAACAATGAGGAAGGGTTCAAAAATCCCCGTCCAGGAAGGCCGCAGCCGCTTGGGCGAGCGGAGTATACGGAGGAGTGCGTGAGCACGGCCAAGGGGCGAGAACGCTGGTGGCGGCCTTTTTCAACACTCCCCAACAGCTTTCTGTGTCTGCTCATGGCATTCGGCGGACCTGTAGCCTTAACAGCTCAAGATGCGGAATTCGCAGATGAAAAGCGAAACGAGGTGTTTGTCCCGGGGAGCCCGGTCACCAACCAAAGCGTAGAGGCAGGACTTCTCAAAAGACGAAACGCACTTCGATCATCTCCGGAGTTTCAGAAACATGATGCTCCCACCCATTTACGACTGGCGGACATGCTGAGTCAGCAAGGTGATCCAAACGGCGCAATTGAAGAATATCATGCCGCCATTCAATTTAATTCGAACCTGGCTGAAGCGTACCGGGGGCTTGGGGCTGTATACATCGATACCCACCAATGGCGCCATGCGGAAGACGCGTTGCGAGCTAGCGCAGGATTAGACGCGACCAACAACCAAACCTATTACTGGTTGGGCCGAACCCTGATGGCGCAACGCAAATTTTCTGGCGCCGAAGCCGCCTTCACCACAGCAACCGTCCTGAATCCACAGGATGCCGAAGCGTTCTCCGATCTTGGATTAGTCCTGATGGCCCAAAGTCAGGCGTTGGAAGCCGGCAAGGCTTTGACCCGGGCCATTCAAGTCCGGCCGGACTATGCCGAGGCTCACCATCGACTCGAATTACTTCGTGCATCGCAACCGGACCCCGAGCAACTGACCCTGGCGGCCCTTGAAATTTTAAACCTTCTGTTTAAACGGGAATGATTTTTCCCCTATCTTGCCAGGCAGATTATATTTCATATTTTAAAATCTCCACGAGATTCCCGCACCCGTCAAAAAATCATCCGTGCCACGAGTCAGGCCGCCTCCGACCCGCACATCCAGTTGAAGATTGTATGTCAGATGATAGAGCACTCCCGTTTGAAGAAAATTTGCGCTGCCACTCGCCACATCTCTGGGATACAATCCGTAATATTCCACAAACCCGGTTAATCGATCCCGGATGGCTGCGCTCAGTCCCAGGGACGAGGAGACCTGCACATACCGCGTGCCCTGAGAAGTAGGACTGCCGATATTCACCGTTCCGAATAGCCCCACCCTTTTATTCAACGCATACGTCAAAATCGTCCGGAATAGCGGGTCAAGTCGATCCGAGGAGAAATTCTTATCACCCGTGGGGATCGACAGCCGGCCGACAAAACTTAACCGGGGTCTCAACCCCTGTTGCTGCAAAGCCTGAACTTTAAATCCCAGGGCCAGATCATTGAACCCATTCACATCCCGGCCATTGTCAATGTAAGTCAGATTTGGCCATTCCACGCGCAATTCAGTCCTCTCGGTTAATCCGATACGGACAAGGGTCTCAGGAAAGTTATGGGTTTTGACATCGGGAGAGGCTTTTTCAAGAGAAAAGGTATATCCCGTTTCGATTTGAATGCGTCCCTTGGGGATCGTGTTAGGACTCAGGCTGAATGTCGGCCGATCCGTCTCAATCGGCTGGGTAAACGCGCCCGCCTGTCCCATGATCCACGGACGGGAGGGAGGTGCCTCGCCTCCATTTTCCTGTCCATAACACCAGGCCGATCCCAGCAGGACCACACACAACGACCACCCTAAGACTCCAGGGAGCGATCGTCCAATTCGGTTGAGATTGGATACACAGAATACGCGCATAGAATTTCGAATCCATTTAAAAGGGTCATACGTTTACCGTGATGGCATTGGAAGTCGTCGTTCACGGAATGATGAAATGAGCGCACCACTTATACCAGATGGCAGGCAGAGACATGATCACACGATAATCCGAGAAAACATTATCCAAGGATCAAGCCGGCGTTTACGGCCAGATTCTGCCTTCATGAAGTCCGTCGATGAGGACAATCGGAAGGCATGATACGGAAAGGGTTAGGAAGGTTGATTCACGACCTGTCGGATGGCATCGACCAGTTGGCTGGCGACACTGCTTTTGGTGACATACTTCGCGGCCCCGGCTTCCAGGAGCATTTTTTCAATTTGCTTATCCTCATGAACCGACAATCCGATGACTTTGACAGTAGGATGCTCGTTTGTAAGAATTTTGGTCGCTTCGATGCCATTGATTCGTGGCATGTTGACATCCATCACCACCACATCGGGAAGAACCAGTTTGGTCGCCTCCAAGGCTTCTTCCCCATTTTTGGCTTCTCC